>CALGJW010000043.1 GCA_937930025.1 uncultured Saprospiraceae bacterium
ATCTGATGGTAGGAGATACCGTTTGTTCAGCAGCAGATGGTTTTGTCGTTGGAGTAATAGAGGGGTATACTAAAAATGGAAAATCAAAGAAATGGAGTGATTATGCCAACTTTATTACAGTCTTTCACCCAGCAATGAATATATACACGCAATACGTTCACCTCATGCATGAAGGCAGCTTAGTTGAAATTGGGGAATATGTAATAGCAGGACAAGCCATTGGTCTATCTGGAAAAACAGGCCGAACAGATGTGGAACACCTTCATTTTAATGTTTTGAAACCAAACGAGGCTGGAATGGAATCCACACCAATTGATTTTTTAGAAGGGTATAGAGGTGAAGACCTGAAAAGAGGAGATTGGGTTGAAAAATGAAGCAATTGAATTGGCTAATACTGTTGGGCTTCGGTTAGGATGGTTGTACTATTGATCAACACTTACTTGAGAAATATATATCAGCAGTTTGTGATTAGTCAACCATTTGAACAATCGAATTTTGAAACATTTCGCTTTCCAAAGGGAGTGCAATCTATAGTTGAATATATGGAATTTGTAAAAACAAAGTAAACATGAAATACTTGGCAATTATCTTTCTCTTCCTTATTGTAAGTTGTAAAAACGAAACGGCAGACGGCTTGGATCCAAGCGTTTATGAGATGTGGGAAGGTTTTACTAATGCACATCCGGAATTTAAAAATGAAAATTTGCCAGAGGCTTTCCCTTTTCATAATAATGAATTTGATGCAAAACGATTAGCGAATCTAATTGTGAATGGTAAAAAGAAAGCATTTTCTAGTTTGTATGCTAGGGGTAAAGCGACGAATGCCGAGTTGCCAAAAATCGGAACAAAAAGCATCGTGACCAATTTTGACGGAAAAGCGCGAGCAATTATCGAATTCAAAAAGGTAGAGACGGTTCCCTTTAATGAGGTGTCAAAAGACTATGCTGAAGTAGACATGGGGACTACTATTGAACCACTCAAAAAATGGAAAAAAGCGCATTGGGAATTTTTTGAAAATTCATTGGGGCGAAGTGGCGAAAAGCCAACTGAAGAAATGCTGGTTGTTTGCCATTGGTTTGAAACAGTTTGGCCAGAAAAGCAGTGATGGTGACAATTTGTATAAAGCGTGGAATAGTACGAGTTTTTTATTTTTCTGAAGATTCTTGTAGATCTAGAATCCCTACGACAAATCAATACATTGATGCTGAAGACCTCCTCGTTTTGAGACCTTGCTAAATAGCAGCTCATAGCTGATGCATTAAATGTCAAAGCCTTTTGAAGTGCTCATTTTTACTGTGCAAAGAATGACGTATATTTATTTCAACTCATACTAATTATGAATATGATAATTTGGCGACTATTTGCCGTTTTATATACTATAGGTTTATTGATGCCTACTTGTCGGGCACAAGGGGTTGATCTTTCTAAACAAGATTCTCTTGAGCTATCCTTCTATGATAATGATTCAACTCAGCTGGTATTAATGAATGTGCATACTGAGAAATTCGGTTGCATAGACAACAGTGGGAATCTGATTGTACCTTTTGAATATGATTATTTGGGAAAAATGCGAGATGGCTTACGACTTGCAATTTTGGATTCAAAGTATGGATATTTAAATGAGTTGGGCGATAGGCAAATAGACATGCAATATCTAGGCGCGAATCATTTTTCTAATGGAAAGGCTATCGTGATAAATCAAGAGGGCTTTGGTGTCATAGATCATACTAATCAAGTGGTCCTTCCTTTTATTTTTGGTTCATTGTCTACGAAAGATCATAATTGCTATGTGTTCAAGAAAGCGGGTGGAAAGACTGGTGTAATGGATGCTCAAAGTAAAGTGATAGTCCCAGAAATATATGACAATATCCGGTTGAAGAATGATTCTTTCTGGGTGGCTATGAAAGATAAGAAGTTTGAGATTTTTAAATACGATGGGAAAAGGCATTTAAACGAAAAATTCAGTTACATAAGTAAGGCAAGTTATTCAGGATACATTTCTGTTGGAATTGAAGGGAAAAAAGGTATGCTTGATAAGCATTTCAATTGGATTCTGCCCCCGAGATATATGTTAGTGACTTCCTTGTTTGACAATCACATTGGGGCTAAAGACAGCCTGGGATGGAAAGTCTATAATGTAAATCATGAACAGGTCATAGATGAGGTGTTTGACGAGATTTCTTTTTTGAATAGCACGCATTGCATTGTTCAAAAGAATCGCCGCAAGAATATAATCAATTTAAAAGGCGAAAGAGTGCTTGATTCAGATACTGAGCGCGTAACCAAAATAAATGGTGATAAGAGACTGCTTCATATAGATGGATATTTGTATGATGGTATGACAATGAATAAATTTATGCCGGAACAAGTTAACCTCAAATCAACTAGACCAAGTTTTGAGAATGGGCATTTGGCAGTCAACATAAATGGAAAGTGTGCGGTTATAGACACTAGCGGCAATTTTACTATACCGCCACAATATGAGTATTGCGAAGATCTCTTAAGCGTCGGTTACCTAAAAGTTAAAGATAATGATAGCGATAAGTGGGGTATTGTTAATTTGGAGAATGAGATATTAATTCCGATCAAATACAAAGACGTTAATCATATTGGAGGTTCGGATGCTGAAGCACAATTTTGGATTTATGATGAAACATCAACAAGTTTTTTCGCTAACCAAAAAATATTAGTCTCCGGCATTGATAGCATAGTAGGTTATTTAGGAGATTACACCTTTTTTAGGAAACAAGATAACTTAGGATTTATCAATGCATATGAAGGCATATTTCGCATGCTAGATTATGATTCGATAATCATGGATCGCTTTCCGCTTGTAGTGAAACAAGATGGGAAATATGGCGCCTTAGATGATGAGGGAAATTTAAATATCCCATGTCAGTATAACTATTTGAGTGGTGCGGGCGGTTTTTTTATTATAAAATCCGGGGATAAATATGGTACGCTTTCAAAGGAGAATAAAGTATTGGAAACTCCGAAGTTTGACAGAATAGAAAAAAGACATTTTATAATGTTTGGTAAAGCCTTCATAAATGACAAAGTTGGTCTGTTAGATACGGATGGTACTTTATTGTTGCCGGTGGAGTATGATGCCCTTGATGTGAAAGTGAATGGACAGGTAACTGCGCAAAAAGGAGATGAAACTTTGCATTATAACTGTATGGAATTACAAATCAAGGCAACGAATGAATAACCAAGGCATATCTGTTCGTTCCACACGCAGGCAAGGACAAGTCACCAATCTGTCCGTTTGCCATAATTCAAAAAATGAAAATTATTGAGCTAATACCCAAAAAAGGAATTGAACATATACACTTTGGCATGTCAAGAGAGAAAGTTAGGTATGTTATGATGGATAAATACAAGGCGGGTGCTCCTACAAAACCTAATGAAGAAACAGATTGTTATTTTGAAAACAGCCTTCAGTTTTCGTTTGAATCAGACAATACTTTGTCGTTTATTGAAATTAGTTCTTTCCCGCCTATTGGTGTAAGAATTCTTGGTGTGAACGCATGGGAGGTTGATGGAAAAGAATTACTTAATATTCTAAATGGAATAGATAATATAAATGAAAAAATATCTGAAGGAGGAAGCAATCCAATTTTTCAAGAAAACATAATTTCATTATATGAACTTGATAAGCAGTATGATGTAGTTGGAGAGTTTAAAGGCGAAAAGTGGGGTGCAATTGGCATTGGTGATTTGAGATATTACAATTCAATATGTGAGATTTATGAATAGAGATGATATTTTTCGAATTATTACAGACAGCTATCGATTCGACATAGTTTCATTTGATCAAGAATTTCCTAATGAAGCATTTTGCATAAGACTAAATCGGGATGGTAAATGGGAAGTATATTACTCCGAAAGAGGAAACAAGAATGACTTAAAAGAATTTGAAAATGAGTCAGTTGCTTGTGACGATTTGTTGAAAAGGATAAAAATGACAGTTAAGAAGACTTAATTTTGTTGGCGCTGTGTAGGAGGTCATTGCCGTTCAGCTAATCCTTTCGCACGAATCCATGTTTTTCAACACTTATAAATCGAGGCGCTGTACAGTTTTTATACCAAAGCATTGGTTCCTAGTACATCCTCCAGGTTTTGAATTTTGAGAAATATCGGTGGCTGCTGCGCGGAGCGCAGGCGGGAATTTCTCCTCCCATGACCAGCCTAAGCTAATTGTTAATCGCGATCTCCCACGCTGCCCATTGCTGCATTAAGATCCCTATCTAATCGCGATCGCCCCTATATGCTAGTGCTAAGATTTATGGGCATTCCCATCGCTACCCCGCTGACCACCAGTAGGCTGTGTAGCACTCTTGCTAGCTTTATTCCGGCGATACTTTTGGATTTGTCTGAAAATCATTGGTCCGAACATCATCAACATGCGCATTACTCCTTTCATAATTCTTTTGATTTGTACTGTTAAGACGTGGCTTTTGTCAAGAAGTCTCCTTTGTTGCGTAAATAGCGGGTCAAGGCAATGGATAAAGTAGATCACGAAGTCGCCAAAGAGAAGCTTAACAGGCCAAGATGGGAGCAAGGCTCGGCCCAGAACCGCTGACTCCGTCAGCTACAGCCTCAATACCTCGCTTGCAAAACAAAAAAGCAGAAAAGGCATTTTTTCCTACCAAATCATTT
>CALGJW010000044.1 GCA_937930025.1 uncultured Saprospiraceae bacterium
TTAGTGCTAGCCACACAGAACCCTATTGAACAAGAAGGAACCTATCCTTTGCCAGAAGCACAGGTCGATCGATTTATGTTAAAGGTAAAAATCGGTTATCCTAACCAAGAAGAAGAAAGAGAAATTATTCGTAGAAATTTAGGAGTGAGTGAATTTGGAAAAGTAGAGCAGGTAGTTTCCACAGCCGAAATAATAAAGGCTCGAAAAACTGTCCGCAAAGTTTACATGGACGAAAAAATAGAGCAATACATATTGGATATCGTTTTTGCAACTCGTGATCCGAAAGCTTATGGTATGGAAGACTTGGCTCCGCTTATTGAATTTGGAGGATCGCCTAGAGCAAGTATAAACCTTGCATTAGCTTCAAAAGCCAAAGCTTTTATCGAAAGAAGAGGATTCGTAATTCCTGAGGATGTAAGAAATATCTGTTATGATGTTTTGAGACATAGAATTGGATTGTCTTACGAAGCCGAAGCAGAAGAAATTACCCAAGAAGATATCATCAGACAAATCTTAGACACTGTAGAAGTTCCGTAAATCATGCGAACAATAATTTGGCTACTATTTTTTATTGGAGTGATCCAATCCTCCTTAGCTCAATCAGACATAGAACTTAAAGTTCATGCACTGTTTGAGGAGGATCAACCTACCCTGGAAGTTCAATATTTCCATGGAAGAATGGATGCCATGCAAGAGGTTGGAATGGCCTTGGGTTGTATTGACAAAGATTGCCGAGGCGTACTCAGGTATATTAGATCCAAAGAGGAATTATTACTCAAAGGGACAATTAAAAAAGAAGAATTGACCTTAGAGGAGATTAATAATTTTGGGAAAAAAAGTGGAAATCTTTCGGCTACTTTGACTAATAATTCCATCGAGGGTTGGTGGACCGACCCCGCCGAAGAGAACTATTCACCTTTTAAATTGCTAGCAGTAAACAAAATTCCTTTAAAAGCGACACCCTGCGGAAAAGAAAAGTGGATAAGATATTTTTCTTCTCCAGATAATAAAGCACATATATTTTTGCAAAAATCTGGTGATAGTGTTGTAGAAGGATGGATGTTTCTTCCGGAACGAAATAAGAATCTAATTTTAGAAGGAGGAACTGCGGGGGATGGATATTATGAGTTGCAGGTTTTCGAAGATCATAATGTTGTTGGAAGTCTAATCGGCAGCTTTAAAGCGCAAGGAGCGCAAAATGTACTTTTCGAATGGGAAGGGGGTGAAAAAAACCAAATGCAATTTATCTCTTCTGAGAAATTGATTTATGGCTGCATTGAGTACGGAGATTTTCTTAGTTATTTTTCAATGACGTATCCACTAACTAGGCATCAGTCATTTAATACTTGGATGGAGAAAAAAGTCTCAGCCTTTGCTTCAGAAAGCAAGAAATATGGAGCAGATGTTCGAAAAGAAAATCCTGAATTAAATCCAGCAATGCGTTCTTCCATACATGCTAACGCATGGACCGAGATTAATTATTACAATAAAGGCTTCATCAGTGGAATTCTTAATTTTTCTAACAACTGGAAAGAACAGGAATCAGATGAATCATTTATTTTCAATTTCAAAGACGGAAAATTGCTAACCAAAAAAGAATTATTTAAAATTTCTAGTGAAGTTGAAAAATTGGTGAACAATCGAAAATTAGGGTTGATAGAAATTAAAAATGGGGATGAAAATTATAATGCATGGATAGCCGCAGACGAATTTGAATTAATCAATATTCAATACAATGGCTTATCATTTGCATCAGCGTTTCATCCCATATTTGGAAGAGAAAAAATTGTTTTAACATTTGAAGAGCTTTCCCCATACTTGAATACAAATGGAGGTATTTCAGCTCTAGTAAAATAATCATGGATACTAAGGAGTTACTCAAAAAAGTAAGAAGAATTGAGATTAAGACAAAAGGCTTGAGTAGCCATCTTGTCTCCGGTGAGTACCACTCTGCATTCAAAGGACAAGGGATGTCCTTCTCGGAAGTTCGAAGTTACCAATACGGGGATGACATCAGAAATATTGATTGGAATGTAACAGCAAGAACGGGGGAACCTTTCACCAAAAGATTTGAAGAAGAACGAGAGCTAACGGTAATGCTGGCGGTAGACCTTAGTGGTTCTGCATTTTTTGGATCTCGGCAACAATTCAAACAAGAATTGATGACAGAGTTGTCAGCAGTTATTGCTTTCTCTGCAATCAATAATCAGGATAAAGTGGGAGTAGTTTTATTTTCGGACAAAGTGGAAAAATACATTCCACCCAAAAAAGGGAAAAAACATATCCTGCTAATCATTCGAGAGCTCTTAAATTTTGAACCTACAGGAACTGGTTCAGAAATAGGAGTTGGTTTAGAATATCTAAACAACATTATCCGAAAGCGTTGTATATGTTTTGTCTTGAGTGATTTTATGTCCAGAAATTATGAAGCTCCTTTGAGAGTAGTGGCGAGAAGGCATGACTTGATTGGGGTTCAAATTTTTGATCCACTAGAAAAGGAATTGCCAAACGTGGGTTTGGTTCGTGTCTGTGATGCAGAAACCGGCGATTTTCAATGGCTAGATACCGCTTCATCAAACACTAGAACCAAGTATAAACAATGGTATATTGCCAATGTTAATTATATGCAAGAGAGTTTTAGAAAAGCGGGAGTGGCACATTTGTCGCTAGCAACGAACGAACCTTATCTAAACGAATTGGTACAATTTTTTAAAAGAAGAGCGCGCTAGTTAATGGAGAAAATATTTTCGCGACTTACGATAATGAAATATGGCTTTACGCTCGCAATTTTTCTATGCTTTGGCTTAGGGAATAATTTGAACGCACAGCTTAATGCAGATTTAAAATTAATACCAAGAACTGATAGTGTTCAGGTTGGTCAACCGCTGCATTTAAAAATTCAGCTAACCTTGCCGGCAAACGGACAATGTAATGCGGTCCAACTATTTCCTGATTCAATTCGCGTAATGGTCAAAGCAATTGATCCACAGGATTCTTCCGCTGTGAGTTATGAAGTACTAGACTACGGCCAGTGGGACAGAGCCGGGGACTTTAATTTTTTACCAAGACATTTAAATTGGGTTCCTCAAAAAAATGCTTCCACCCAGCTATTTCAAAATGAAATCAAAATCGTCATTTGGGAACCAGGGGTTTTTGTATTCCCAGCTGTTAAGGCGGACATTACACTGTCAAGTGGAAACTATGAGGTGTTCTCCAACGAATTCCCCTTTGCCATCGGGGTTCCAGATCAAGCGAATATTACCAATGTTGATTCTACAGGTTTAGCACCTATTAAATCAATCGAAAGAGAAGGAGCGAAAAATTATGCTTGGCTCATCGCAGGAATATTGACTGGAGCAGCTTTATTATTTGGATTAATTTATTTACTGGCCAACCGCAAAAAGAAACCAGTTGATATATATATTCCCCCAGCCTTGGCGCATGAAACAGCTTTTAAGGCGCTAGCAGATTTAGAAAAAAGAAAAGATTGGGAGAAAAATTTATTAAAAAAATATTATGATGAATTGACGCTCATCATTAGAAAATATTTAGAAGATAGGTATGAAATAAAAGCATTGGAGTCTACCACAGATGAAATTTTTAGAGACTTAACAAAAATAAATCTATCCGCTGATTTACAGACTGAGTTAAAGAAATTATTGCCGATGACAGATATGGTGAAGTTCGCGAAAGCTGACCCTAGCGGAGAGTCGCATGTTAACTGGTTGAATTGGGCCAAAAATATGGTGGAGCAAACTAAAGAAGAACCAAATTTAGAAATTGAAAACAATAAGAATTCTTGAGAACAATATTTGAAAATATAGAATTTGTAAATCCTTGGATGTTTAGCCTACTGCTATTGCTTCCGTTGTTTATATTTTTTTACATCAAAAATATTCGCAAAAAAGGAAGCTATGTTCGTTTTTCAAACTTAGAAGGCGTTAGAGGAATCGCAAGCTGGAGAGGACAGCTAAGAAAGTTATTGCCTTGGCTTAGAGTATTGGCCTATTGTTCAATTGTCGTCGCATTGGCAAGGCCACAAAAGGCATTGCAAGAGGAGAAAGTGGAGGCAGAAGGAATTGACATCATGCTTGTGATGGATGTGTCGAAGTCTATGGCGGATCCAGACCTCAGACCGAATCGACTGGAAGTGGCAAAGCAAGCGGCTTTGCAATTCGTCGAAGGAAGAAAATACGATAGAATTGGGTTATCCATTTTTGCAGGAGAGGCTTTAACCTTAAGTCCACTTACTTCAGATCATTCGGTCGTAAATCACTTTATAAGGAATTTGCAATTTGGTATGTTACCCGGATTAACGGCAGTAGGCGATGGTTTGATCTCTGGGTTGAATAGACTTGAGCAAAGCCAAGGAATAAGTAAGGTGATTATTTTATTGACTGACGGAGAGAACAATGCTGGGTATGTTCAACCACTTACTGCGGGCGAAGCTGCTGAAAGTTTAGGAGCTAAAGTTTATACTATTGGTTTGAAAATTCGCTCTCCCATTTTGCAGAAAATTTCCGCCATTAGCGGAGGAAAATCATTCTATGCTGGATCACAAAGTGCATTGGCTACGATCTACCAAGAAATAGATCAATTAGAAAAGACAAAAGTTGAAATAGCAGTCGTGAAAAGATATATAGAGCGCTTTCATATTTTTGCGTTAATAGGTATTCTTTTAATTCTGCTAGAATTATTTCTGAACCAAACAATTTTAAGGACGCTTCCTGCTTGATATGTTTAGATTTGAACACATCGAATATTTATGGGCTTTGGCGAGCTTACCCCTATTGGGAATATTTATCTATTTGACTATTCGCTTTCGTAAAAAATCCTTGACGAAATTGGCAGACCTTGATTTGATTGAAAGATTGGGACCAAAACTTTCAAGAAGAAAAATTAACCTGCGTTTTGTTTTTTTATTCATTGGGCTAATTTTATTGATAGTTGGTTGGGCCAATCCACAATGGGGTTCTCGTCAACAAAAGGTTAAGCGTGAAAGTGCGGATCTATTTTTTGCTTTAGATATTTCCAAGTCGATGCTTGCGGAAGATACGCGACCCAGTAGATTAGAACGTGCCAAACAAATGATCATAAAAATGGCAGATGGGTTTAAAGGTGAGCGACAAGGTCTTATCATTTTTGCCGCGGAAGCCTACTTAGCACTGCCTCTTACTTTTGACTATGCTGCCGTAGAATTATTAGCAAGTAGTGCCAACACAAACCAAGCAGGTACCCAAGGGACTTCTTTAAAAGCCGTCATTGAAAAAGCAGAAGAATCTTTTCAAGAAGGAGACAACCGCTCGCGGTTATTAATTATCCTTAGTGATGGAGAAGATCATGAGGAGCCAGCGCTGGAATTGGCCGCTGAGGCCCGAAATCGTGGGTTGACTATTTGTACCATTGGAATTGGTACAGAACAAGGAGCTGCTGTTCCATTGCCAGATGCAGAGGGTGGTGGAGTACTAAAAGATAAGAGTAACGGACAACCAGTTTTTTCCAAGCTCAACATTGATATGATGAAGCAATTGGCTGAAACGGGGGGAGGAGTATATTTCCCCCTAGGCAGCGCAGACAATACAATAACGTTGTTAAAAAAATTAATAGAACGATTAGAAAAACAAGAGTACGAAGAAGCAATTTTCACTGAATATGAAAGTTATTTTCAATACTTCTTGGCTTTAGGGCTGCTCTTTTTGATTATTGAATTTTTTCTTGGCGATAGGGCAGATACCAGTTGGAGAGATATTGCGTTTAGAAAGAGAGATAATGTGTTGGATAAAACTAAGATGTAATATGAAGATTAAAATATTGACTTTAGTTTTGTTGTTCGGTGGATCATTGTATGCCCAAGAAGCTGCTGATCTTAGAAGAGCCGCTGATCGAGATTATGATAATAGGTCTTTTGACAAAGCAGAAGAAAATTATCGAGCGGCAGAATCAGAAGACCCTTCTTTTAAATCAACCTACAATCTTGGGAATAGTCTCTATGAACAGCAAAAACTAGAAGAAGCGGAGGAAAGATATCTTTCTGCTTTGTCAAAAGCTAGATCAGACAAGGAAAAATCTAAGGCTTATTATAACTTAGGAAATACCGCGGTGAAAAAAGGTGATCTTGAAACTGCGTTAAATGCTTATCGAAGTAGCCTTAAACATAACCCTGATGACAACGAAGCTAGTTATAATTATTCCAGAACTTTGATGCAGCAAAAAATGCAACAACAGCAACAGCAGCAGCAACAATCTGGAGGAGAAAACCAAGAAGGAGACAAGGAGCAGCAAGAACAAGAACAGCAAGAAAATCAAGAGCAACAAGAGCAACAGGAGAATCAAGATCAACAGGATCAAGAAAATCAGGACCAACAACAAGATCAACAAGACAGTCAGGACAATCAGGATTCCAACAGTCAAGATCAATCGCAAGAAGGGGAAGAACAGGAATCCGGTCAGGAAGCAGGAGCCGAAAACGGAAAAATGACAAAGGAAGAGGCGAAAAGATTGTTGGAAATAATGAAAGAACAAGAACAAAAAACACAAGAAAAATTGCAAAGAGGGTCGGGAAAAAGAATTCGACCTAAAAAAGATTGGTAATTATGAAAATTTGGTTTTTTATTTTTTCTGTTTTACTTAGCAGCCAGGTTTTTAGTCAAAAAAAGATTGCTTCCTGGAAGGTAACCGTGAGTACAGATTCATTGTTAATCGGTAATCGATTGAAGGTAAATTTTACCCTTAAAAACGCAAAAGGAAGAAACTTTGTGCCACCTAATTTTTCTGGATTTAAAGTAGTTATGGGTCCAAATCAAAGTTCTAGCATGTCCGTTATAAACGGAGTGGTATCTCAAGAAAGTTCTTTTTCATATGTTTTAGAACCCATTGAAGAAGGTTCGTATTATATAGAGCCAGCTAGCATTGAAGTAGGGGGAGATCCTTTGGAAACCGCACCTCTGGAAGTTATTGTCTTTCCCAATCCCGACGGAATTATCCAACAGGATTTAGAACCAGAGTTACGTTGGGATCAACTACCTTGGGATCCTCCAAAGGAAAAACCGCTTAAGGGTAAAAAGAAAAAAAAGATTTATAAAATCTAAATGGCAAAGTACTTTTATACATTAGTTATAATTTTTCTACTAGGATTGACGGCACAAGGTCAAACCAACCCTCGTTGGAATGCTACAGCAAGTAGTACCAAGGTATCCATAGGAGAAGAATTTCAAGTAACTTTTACCCTAAGTAATGCAAAGGGAAGTAATTTTATTCCACCCGACTTTAAATATTTTAAAGTATTAGGCGTTCCGGCTCGCGGATCAAGTACAACTATAATTAATGGCGCTGTAAGTTCCTCTTCATCTTGGACATATAGAATTCGTCCAGAAAAAACAGGAATGTACTGGATTAAGCCTGGCGCAATTACGATTGACGGACATCAGTATTTTACCAAAAAGATAAAAATAGAATCGACCAAAGGGAAAGTGCGAAACGCAACGAGTGATGAAGAATTTACCTCCGCTCTACAAGAACAAGTTTTTATCAAGGCCGAGCTCTCAGATACGGTAGCAGTAGTAGGTCAACCATTGGTTTTTGAACTTAAGTTGTATTGGATTCCAAATGTGTTGAACCCAAGATTGATGGCGGAACCTAACCTCTCTGCATTTTATCATGAAAATAATCCTAGAGGAGCCTATAGAACTTCCAAAGAAACCATAGACGGAAAGTCCTTCAATGTAAAAACCCTTTATCGAAGCATTATTTATCCCCAGCAAATTGGCCAAGCCACAATTGGGAGTTATCGAATCCTTGTAGATGTTCAGGATCCAAATGGAAAACCCATCCAGCGAGGGTTTTTTACACAAGGATCTTACATTCGTATGGATCTTAGATCTAAGGACATTGATGTTCGAGTGCTAGAGTTACCAAAACCTGCCCCTCCAAGTTTCTCTGGTGCGGTAGGTCGGTTGGATTTGCAATGTAAAGTAGATCAAAGGGTCGTAACTACTGATGATGCCGTTACTTTGACAATGACCATAGTAGGAGAGGGCGATACAAAACAGATGGAAGCCCCAGCTTTTAATTCTACTGATAGTTTGGAAGTTTATGCGCCAAGACTATTAGAGGAAACTTCTTTTCAAACTCCGCAAGGAATTATCAAAGAGAAATCTTTCGAGTATGTGTTGCTCCCAAAATATCCAGGCAAGTATAACATCGTTCCTGAGTATTCCTATTTCGACTCAGATGAAATGATATATAAATTGCTTTCCTGTGAGGCCATCGAATTGCGTGTCAGCCAAGGATCGAATCCGATTGGAAAGGCCATTGAAAAAGCCCCAGTAATTGAGGACGGGCTCTCAGGCATATTACCTGTTTTTGACTACACTCCAATTGATCGAACTCCGATGAATCCTATATTGCTTTGGTCTTTATTGGGCTTGCCAATTTTCAGCATGCTATCTATGATTTCCGTTTTTTACTATCGAAAAAATCAACCTGAAGTAGACCAAGAGTTTTTAAGACAATCCCGTGCTCGTCAAGTAGCATTAAGTAAATTGAAAATGGCGGAAAGCGCTATGGTTGCCAATGAACCTAGAAAATTTTATGACGAGCTTTCCAAAGCCATGCATGGTTACCTTGAGGACAAAATAGGAATACCCCTTTCTTCTTTAAATGCCTCCTTTATTCGGGAAAAATTGGTTGGCCTGCAAGTGGATGACGCTTTAGTGCAGCGCTTTATGTTGATACTCGAAAATTGTCAAATGGCTTTATTCGCAGGGAAAACCGACCAAGGTGATCTAAGACAAAGCTATACGGAAGCGGGCGATGTTATTGAAGCCTTGGAAGCCGTTTTAAGTTAAATTCTTGAAAATAATTGCTAAAAAACCAATCCTTCCCTCTTTTTCTCCGTTAATACAAGCCAGCAACACTCACTTTTGTCTGCTATCGCGTTGATTCTCATTGGTTTTCATAACGCAATATCTCAAAAAGGGGGATTAATAAGTAACCGATTTTACCATGAAAAAGAACCTAATGCTCTTGCTCGTTTCCGGGCTTTTACTACCAGTTTTTATCTCAGCACAAATGGATGCTCGTCTGGACTATATTGCTAACTATAAGCAAATAGCCTTAGATGAAATGGAACGAGTTGGTATTCCCGCCAGTATCAAAATGGCTCAAGCTATTTTGGAATCTGGATCTGGAACATCTACGCTCGCGCTTCAAGCTAAAAATCATTTTGGAATCAAATGTGGAAATAACTGGGATGGTCAAACCATGTATCGCAAAGATGATGACTACAACAGCCAAGGAAAACTGATTGCCTCCTGTTTTAGAAAGTATGATTCCGTCTCTTCTTCTTTTATCGCCCACTCCCAATTCTTATTAGCCAATAGACGCTATAGCTTTTTATTTGAATTGGACCCTACAGATTACAAAGGTTGGGCGAAGGGTTTGAAAAAAGCAGGCTACGCAACTTCCAGCACCTACGCAAATAAACTAATTCAAATCATCGAAGAATATGAATTGTATTTGTTTGATTTGGGAATCGATCCAACTACAAACGACCAAATTGTTATTGCAGAAGAGCCGACCATTAAGGAGGAAGCTGAACCAGTAGCTGTAAGTTATAAACCAAGACCTCAAGGTCCGACGACTGTAAATAGCCTGGCGATCATAACGATTAATGATGTTAAAAATGTAAAAGCTGAAGTTGGAGAAACGCCTGAGACAATTGCTGCAAGAACTAATGTCGAGGTCAAAAGATTAATTCGCTACAATGAATTTTTAAGTAGCCCTGATCAAATTATGAAGGGCGGGGAAAGAATTTATTTACAACCTAAACGAGCTAGTTATAGAGGAAAGAAAAAATATCACTTCGTGAAAGATGGGGAACAAATGATTGATATCGCTCAGCTTTATGGACTTAGACTTCAAAAGTTGTATGAAAAAAATCGTTTAGATCCAGGTTATGAACCGGCCAAAGGACAAAAGGTAAAAATCAGAGGAGGAAAAATTCCAGTGAGCCAACGTCCTAAACAAAATTGGGTGGGTAACAATAATCCGATTAAAGTGGATGATTTTGAATGGCAGAATGAGGCTGATGACAACCTTGCAGTGGATAACGAAACGTATTTAGATGCAGTAGAAAGTCCTAAGAGAAATAATAAATCACGCAAAAATACGGAGATAGCTAAACCAATTTTTTCTCAACCAAAAAAAGAAATAGTAAAGGATACCCCAGTTGTTACGCAATCCGCAACTACAACAGTCAGAACTTCTCCTGATGAAATTGTTTGGGATAGACCTAACACTAAGCCGATGGTAGAGAAAGAAATTTTAGTGAAGGAATCTTTAAAAAGTATTGTTGAAAAGCCTAGAAAGGAAGTTCCTAATAGAACTATTCCTGTTGTCTCAAAGCCAGCGCCTAGGGTACATGTGGTATCTTCAGGTGAAACGCTATACAGAATTAGCAAATATTATGGTATTTCAGTTGCAGCATTGAAAGCTAAAAACGATCTTAGCGAAAATACTATTAAAATCGGCCAGCGAATAATAGTAGATTAAATCGCTTATCAAATGAAAAGACTATTAGCATTAACCACTTTCTTAGCATTTTCCTTGGTTGGTTTCTCACAAGGAATGGCATTTGGATTTAAGGGTGGACCATCTCTTGGTTTTCAAAAATGGGATCAGGGTGCTCAAAGGGATGCCCTAATTGCTTACCATGGAATTGCATTTATAGAATCATTAGCAGGCCAAGATGAATTCGCGATTTTCGCACAGCTCGGTTATCATGTTAGAGGTGGTGCAGTTCGAACCAGAAGGTTTACCTATCTAGATCCAGTTACCTCTACAATTAGAGATTTTGCCGGACGAACGAATAGGTATGAATTTAACAATGTTTCTTTAACCCTAGGCGGAAAGCAAAAATTCGGAAAAGAATCATTTTCCTATTACTACTTGTTTGGAATTAGAGGTGATTTCACAATCAATACAAATTTGAATAGCTACGATGAGCTATTTTCAAACCCATCCACCAGATTGTATTTTCCATCTGATGATAATGTTCGAAGATTTAATTACGGAGTTACCGTGGGAGGTGGATTAGAATTTGGTTTTGGTGAATTTGCTGCAGGAATTATTGAGTTTACAGTGAATCCCGATTTTTCAAAACAATATCGCAGATTTCCTATCAATAATGTTTATAATCCTTATACGATGCAAACGGGCACGGTTCCAGAATTGCAGTTGGCAAATAATACAATCGAATTATCTTTAGGCGTACGACTACTTCGAAAAGTGGAGTACGTGGAATAATGAAATTTTGTAAATGAAACTTAAAAAGGGCCGATGTATAACATCGACCCTTTTTTTTGTCTGTAGCTTTAATACTTACTTGTGTAATAGCTTTGATTAGCCACAGCATACCTAGTTACTTGAGTAAACTTATTAGTAAAAAGTGTAGTCCTATCCTAGCACCTTTTACCAATCTCTTTTCTCGGTGATTTAGCGGAGGCACCTTTCTAGTGCCTCCGTGCTAAATGTGTTTTAATTCATCGGATCATGTTGTGTGTTGTAAAACAAAATCCAAATTTCAAAAATAAAGCATTGCACTTCTTCCTGAAATTATTGCAAGTTGAATAGAACTAATTTTCACTTCCGAAACTCGCAATTTTTAGTGTTGTGTTCGACGTTGTTTTATTTCGTCCCTAAAAAACATAAAAAGTTGGTGTGTTTATTTCGACACCATTATGCATCATTAATTTTTCCTGAAGTGTGGTTGCTTTTGTACAGTCATCATTAGTAAGATGGGAGCATCCATCTTGGGCACAAAAGTATTGGAGAGGCCTATCGCATTTGCGATAAGATACATTAGTGTAGTACTTGACATTGATATGCACTTCATTGGTTACAGTAATTATTAACATGGCAACATTGCCAACTCAAATTAAATTGAGTAGTAGTCAATAGTTTTTTTGTTCTGAAGTGTTTTGTTTTTTGCAGATGCTATTTTTGGTAAATAGCTTTTGGTTGTAAGTTTGATTCTTTCCTAAGTCAGTGCGTATGTTCGGTGTGTTGTTGTTTGTAGAGCCCCTTTTGTTTGGCTTCAAATACAATACAAAGATATGCCCTCAGAGGGCTGAAGGCTATACCAGACTACAGGTATATTAAAAAGGTGGTTTTCGGCTAAGTGTAAATAGCTGGTAAACAGTAAACTACATTAGGTGTTTGTCTGTAATGTTGAGAATTGAGACCTAAATATTTATATCATTCCTTTCCTTCTAGCATTAATTCCTAATAAAATAAGGCCCTTTCGTTTTTAAAACAAAAGGGCCTTATGGTATAAAAGAGGTCAATATATTATTCAGTAACCATCTGTAGTACCTTGGAGTCTCTCATTATTTCAATGATATGATCATAAGGAATTATCTCAGTGGTGAGATTATCCCCAAGCCCAACTGGATGTTCATTTAATCGCTCTATGTATTGGTCAGCCTTTTTTAGCAGCTTTGGAAAGTTGAAATCAGCCTGAGGAACTTTACACAATAGCCTAATAAACCACTTGGCCCTTTTTGAATTTTCATCCTTCAAATATCTATAGCTGTATTGGTTGATAGAATTGACTCGTTCAATAAATTTGCTTCTATTGGTAACCATATAGATTAATAACTCTCCAATTAAAATATTAACGTTGGCTCCTTTTTTATCATGATGCACAACAGAAGTTTCGTTGAGGTACCTGCCTACCTTAAAACGCTCAAAAGGAGCCTTAAAGGCGCCAATCTCTCGAAGGAAATATAAATAAGCACCGATTACTAACCAATATTCTTCTACGACTGCAAATTTGTTTTTGCGATACTCACGATATAGTTGATGCGCTTTTTTGTAATTTTTTGAATGTAGATAGTTAATTGCTTTGGTGTATTGAATGACATGCCAGTTAAAACTCTTCTCGACACAATGTTCTTCTGATTTTTTAAGTGATTTGCTGGCCGCTTGATGTTCTTTTAGAGCAATTTGAGCCACAGCTTTGTTTCTATAAAATATTTGAAGGGCGGTGCCCGTAAGTCCTCGTCTTCCTTTGAGCGTCTGAATAGCACCTTCTGCAGATAGTTTGGCTAGTGCATATCTGCCTAACTGTAGATCAATTATTATTCTTAAATAATAGTATGAAAAAAGGAAATGAATTGAATCACATTTATATGAATTCAATTCTTCTAAATCATTATATAATTCATTATATGGTATTTCTTTGTTTGAGTTGAATACTAAAGCTTGTCTATAGTATATCTCGTCAATCTTTAATTCTGCCTCAAGATCTTTATAATATTTGTATGCTTGATTTCTGTAATGATCGAAATCTTTTTGTTTTCGATTTAATCCACAACTTGTCATTAGTTTGTGAGCAGCTCCATAAGCGATTTCAGTATAAGAAGACTCAGTTGCGATTCGAAAGGCCTGAATTAAAGGCTTCCAAGCCAACTCTCGCTTCCCTACATCCAATAATCCTAACCCAGCGTTATATTTCCTTCGACATACCCACTTTTCCTCCGATGTCTCTTTTCTATTCATTGGTGGATTAACCATGAACAACGATTGTAGAATTTTTAAAGTTCGCTGTTTGGTATTGAGGTAATACTGATGACCTTTTTCTTTTGCAAAATCTCTTGAAAGAAGACTTTCGTCTTCATCGTATTTGCCAGATTTCAACATGGAAATCAGCTTTCCATTAAGTCCTGTTACGCAATTCAACAAGTTACCATCGATGGTCTTTATATAAAATTTCATCTGATCCATTCACAACTAATTTCTAATGTCAAAATATAACTAGATAATTTCTATGGTTTAAATATACGGAATTTGATAAATAAACGCTGGAGCGTCGGGTCTAATTTTGAGCTATTATACTAATTATTAAACGACTAACCATGAAATTAAGCTCCACAAATTTAAAAAAACAGACTTTAACAACCTTTGAATTACTCAAAATAAAGGGAGGATCGGAATTAGAGGATATTATAATCTATGAGGATTCTCTTCCTGGATAATCCTAACGACTGCCCTATAAGCTAGCGCATCAACTTTTTTTAAAGTTGATGCGCTTCTAGTTTAATATTGACCTTATCTTGTTGATTATATATTTACATTGCACATCTACGTGTTTTCCCTTGTTTTCGGATTCTCCATTTTTGATTTAACAAGGCCCATTCAATTCCCTCAAAAAATTGATATTAACCTGACAATTAATAACCACACTTTTTGATAAAGCAACCCCTCAAAATTATCTGTGTCTATTAGGTTGTATTTGATTATATAACTTAAAAAATCACGCATCATGAGAGCATTCGCAATTTTATTAGTATCCATATTTTTATTCACTTCTTGTAGTGATGATGACAATTTTTGCATCAAAGGAAGTGGAGATATAGTCACTGAAGAAATATCATTGGCCGACATCCATAGTATCGATTTGGATATTTCAGTAGACATAGTAATTACTGAATCTACAAATCAAAAAATTCAAATTTCCGGTCAACAGAATATTATAGATATTATTAAAAAGCATTCCACCGTCAATCAAGGCCTTTGGCGAGTAAAATGGGATAGAAATTGTGTGATTGCCGAAGACATTAGAATTTTTGCGGATATCAAATCTTTAGAGTCTTTAAGAGTCGATGGATCTGGTTCAATCAAAAGTGATGGAGTTTTTAATGAGGTAACTGATTTGGATTTAGAAATAAATGGTTCTGGAAAAATAGATTTGGACTTAAACGAAGTTGATAATCTATTGACAATCGTAGATGGTTCTGGTTTTATCAATCTAGGAGATGGGACTGCAGACTTTTTGAAAGTAGATATTAATGGATCAGGCGATCTCGATGCTTTCCCTTTTGAAGCAACAGATTGCGAAGTAAATATTAAAGGATCTGGAGATGTAGAAGTTAATGTCACAAATGACTTGGTAGTAGACATTGATGGATCTGGAGATCTATGCTATCGTGGAAATCCATCGCTCTCTTTTGCAATCGATGGATCGGGATCAGTCAATGAATGCAACTAGGTAGTTTCATCGCAAGGAAATAAATCCCTTAGAGCCGCTTTCAAGTGAACGGAGTGCAAAGAGAATCGTAAATTTGAACAATTAACAAAATCAAATTTATGTTTAGCGCTTCCACTTACCAAGAAAGAAGAAAGAAAATAGCGAGTTCTGTCGAAAATGGCTTTGTGCTGATAATGGGAAATGAAGAAAGTCCCAAAAATTATCATGACAATGTTTACAATTTTCGACAGGACTCGAATTTTTTATATTGCTGTGGGATTGACAAACCTGGACTCCATTTAGGCATAGATTTGAATTCAGGATTATCAACCTTATATGGTGCGGAAATTACCATCGACCATATAGTCTGGATGGGTGAGCAGCCATCATTGAGAGAATTAGCCGATCAAGCTGGAATAGATCAAGTTGGAAGCCCAAAAGACTTAGTCAAAAAATTGAGGGAAACTGCTGTCGATCTCGTTCATTTTTTACCCCCTTACCGAAGTCTAAATGCGAACAAACTTAAAGAGTGGTTGCAACTGTCTGAGCTACAACCTTCAAATGAACTGATTAAAAGTGTGATCGCTTGTCGATCTTATAAAGAAGAGCAAGAATTTGTAGAAATGGAAAAAGCACTCGAGTTGACGCGCGAGATGCACCATTACGTGAGAGACCATGCTAAACCCGGAATGAAGGAATCCGAACTAAGTGGAGTAGTAGCCGGCCTAGCACAAACCCAAGGGGGAGATTTAGCCTATCCAGTTATTCTCACGGTGAATGGCCAAATTTTGCATAATCATTATCATGGAAATATTTTAAAATCCGGCCAACTTATCTTAGGAGACTTCGGTTGTGAATCAGCCATGCGCTACGCAGCTGACATCACTCGAACTTGGCCAGTGGATGATTCTTTAACGTCACAACAAAAAGCAATCTATCAAATCGTTGGAGATGCACATACCGCTGCTGTCAATGCGTTGGCACCCGGAAGAGCTTATCGAGATATTCATCTATTGTCCTCTTTGGTTATCGCAAATGGCTTAACCGAACTTGGACTTATGAAAGGGGATCCAGCTGAAGCAGTGAAAGCTGGGGCGCACGCGCTATTTTTCCCACATGGATTGGGGCATATGATTGGTTTGGATGTTCATGATATGGAAGATTTGGGAGAAGACTTAGTTGGCTACAATGATGAAATAAAACGTTCTGAACAATTCGGATTGAGATCATTGCGATTGGGTCGGAAATTGGAAACCGGAATGGCACTCACTGTTGAGCCTGGAATTTATTTTATTCCGCAATTGATGGACCAGTGGGAAACGGAAGGAAAGCATAAAGACTTTATTAATTATGCCGACTGCAAAGCTTTCAGAAATTTTTCTGGTATTCGTTTGGAAGACAATTATGCAATCACGGAAAAAGGAAGTCGATTATTAGGTCCAGTAATATCAAAATAGATAAAGCTTAATATAGTTGCGTTTTTATCTCTTCGAGAAAGCTTTCCTTGTGCGCTTCAAGAAATTGCAGCTTACTTTTTAGTAAAGATTTTTCTGTACTTGCTTGTTGGTAGATAGCATCCACAGAGCTAAAGAAATCTACGTCCTCTTGGGTTGCCTGCTCTGGATAGATATAAGAACGAAAGGCCCTTCGAACAATATCGGCTAACTTTTTTGCCCCAATGGCGTCCATTATTTTTATATGTTGGATGATATCAATGCGCTCGCTATTATAGATGTAATTTTGTACCGTTTGCATTTTCAAGGCTTTTTCTACAGCTGGAACGCTTAAGAAAACTTTTAACATCGAACTTGTTTCAGAAAATGAAATTAATTCAGGTTCAAGTTTTTCAATAATATTTGCCAAATCTTCCAATGATTTTTCCTGCAATAAATTTGGATCGGTAGGAAGGGCTGGATGGGCATATATTTCTTCTAAGTTTTGAATATTATCTATCAACACGTTTCCTGGTTTTGGTGAAACAGTTCCTTCTGGATAACTGACGACAATACATACATCATTTATTTGCATTGGTACAGTTAAAATCAGGGAATAAGTTTTCCAATCAGTATGATTTAAAGTCGCCGTGACAGCTAGTAAGCTATCGAGTTCTTGACTACGATTGTACCCCCAGATTTCAAGGCGAGCAGGATTAGTAAATTTTGCTAGGGTATCATTTTTCAACCTACTTTGAAAGTCATTTGATGTAGAGAGATCCATCATTAAGCGGTACTTTCCATTTGTTAACATGGGTGTTTCGATGAACTGACAAATACCTTCTGTGCTCCAATCATTTCTTGTCACCATTGAAAGGAATCGATCGCCGTCACTCGGAAGCTGGGTAACATCAAAATAAGTATAGTACCTGCTGTGAATATCCGGACTGCTGGTTTTGGGATCTCCATATGGATACCAGCCAAAAGGTGTTTGACTTGCCTTGTGCCTATCCTTCTCAAATGAGCCATTGAATATGGGTATTATGGATTGTGCATTTAAGGATAAATTCGATGAAATTAATAACCCAAGTAGTATACTGCTTCGAAAAACAGTAGTGAATTTAAAAGATTTATTAAGTATAAAGTACAGATATTCAGATAGTTGTGATTTTTTCAATTTTTTCTTACAATTTTTTTCTGTGAATGTGACTTGCTAAAGTCGACGGCGTCTTAAAGGTACCCTCGTAAAAACAGATTTAGATATATACCTGTATTGCCTTAAAGCTTACCGTCTAGGAAAGTAACCAAAAGTTTAGAATACCCCAAAAAAGCCTGACTCAAATTATTTAGATTGTTACACATGTAATAGTCTATTTAAAGTAAAAACGAAAAATACACCTTTATTGGTGTATGTTTTTTGTGCTAAAAATTTCGTTTTTAATTTTTTAAGAAGGATACCATAATCATCTATAAATGAAAATTGGTGCCGCCCAACAAATTATGTCTTTAAAACTGAACACTAGTAATTTTCAGTGAGGAAATCTACTAGAAGAATTCAACCCAAGCAATACTACCTCGTGTAGTGAAAGTAAACACAGCCGATAAACCCTGTCCTCTGTGGGACACATTACTCCGACTTCGGTCGGAGTATTTTTTTGGAAAATTTTATCCAAACCCCCATTCCAAAAATCCAGGGAGTTCTTTACTCCAAGTCGCTGGCTCATGCCTTCCGTTTTCAACCTCTACATATTTTAAATGATGATCGTCATTTGGAATTTTTCTTTTTAGTATTTCAATCAAATCCAAGCTGTCATCGATCGCGTCGATTACACCATTATTGTTGCGATCTTCCTGCTCGTCTTCGGTCCCGGCTTGAAACCAAAAACGCTGTTCTTCCGCACCTTGGTTCTGTTCCATGTCAGGTATTTGATTTGCCATAGCATGAATAATTCTATTCGCATCAGGCTTGTCTTTTTCAAATGCTTTTGACCTCCACCAAAGTGCTCCGGAAAAAACTCCAGACATTCCGAAATGATTTGAGTTATTCAATGCAATCGCGATCGCACTCAATCCCCCAAGCGAAAAACCTGCTATTCCAATTTTATTCGGCGTCGAAGCTAATGGATAACTACTTTTTAGTTTTGGCAGCAATTCATCAACTATAAATTGTTGGTAGGCAGCTGACTTTTGACCACGACCTTTACAGTCTAGAATATCCGGAGTACCGTATTCAGCCAATCGATCAAATGCATGAATGGCAGCAATCAAAAGGGGTCTTTTTTCACAATATGTTTGATGAATAGTCGATAAATTTAATGCTGCTGCATCCTGCCCATCATTCAAAATAAGCAGTGGCCAGTCTATCTTTTTGGTTTCGGGAAGATACAGTTCGATAAAAACTTTTCTTTTCAAATGCTTAGAATTAATCTCAAGCAATTTTTTTTTCGAATAGTTCGGTAGAATCGAAAATATTTCCGAAAAGAATCCAATTATCTTATCCCAAATCTTCATAGGAATCTTTGTCATTTACCTAATTGTGATGTGTAAAAGTAAGCAGCCAAAGAATGAAATTCTGAATTTAATAAAATACCAAACAATTCTTTTTTTAGCATTTCCATAAATTACTGATTATCAAATGGATGCCCCTTTATTATGAGTTTTAATTGGGGTATCTTTGTTTTTATTATTCCCCACTAATTTTCCTTTCCTATTGAAACTCAAAATGTCTTGGACATATAGATAGGTAATATTATTTTTTAATCCTACATTCATAAAAAGAAAACACCCCATATGAAAAAAATAGGTATTCTCTACGGGCAGGAAAATAGTTTTCCCCAGGCTTTTGTGGAGCGAATAAATTCCAAAAAAGTTAAAGGAATAACTGCTGAGTTATGCAGTATTACCGAGGCTCGTCAAAATATTCCAAATGACTATGCAGTAATCATTGATCGTATTTCTCAAGACGTACCCTTTTATCGCGCTTACTTAAAAAACGCGGCAATTACTGGAACAGCAGTAATCAATAATCCATTTTGGTGGTCAGCTGATGAAAAATTTTTCAACAACGCATTGGCAGAACAAGTTGGTGTTCCCGTTCCTAAAACAGCTTTACTTCCATCTAAGAATAAACCAGACGATACGACTGATCAGTCATTTAGAAATTTGCAACTCCTAAAGTGGAATGAAATCTATGACTATCTCAAAGGATTTCCACTTTACATGAAACCGCATTCAGGCGGTGGATGGAAGTCGGTATACAAAGTTGAAAATGAAGCGGAATTGTTCAAAGCATATGACGAGACCGATCAGTTAGTTATGATGCTCCAAGAAACAGTGGATTTTGATTCCTATTGGAGGTGCTACTGTATCGGTCAAAAGTATGTGAAGATTATGCCATATGAGCCACGTAATCCACATCACCTGCGCTATCAAGCAGACTTCAAGGTTTCCAAAAAATTAATGGATACCATGCATGACTATGTACTTCGCTTGAACAAGTCTTTGGGATATGATTTTAATACGGTAGAGTTTGCAGTGAGAGACGGAATTCCTTTAGCAATAGATTTTTGCAATCCAGCTCCAGATGCGGAAGCAAGTTCTGTTGGACCAGAAAACTTTGAATGGGTAGTAGAGCATGCCGCTCTATACGCTATAGAAAGAGCGAAAGCTCAAAAGGCAAATAAAACAAATTTAAGCTGGGGTAGCTTTGTGCAAGGTAGCGTCAAAGAGCGCGTCAAAGTCAAAGCATAACACGGCAGAATAATTGAATACTATAAGTAATGGAATATAAGATGCATAAGGTAGCGATTCTAGATATGTACGATGGTACACCCAATCAAGGGATGCGTGCAATAACGGAGATCTTGGATCAATACCAAGGGGTGCTTCAATACACGATCTTCAATGTTCGTGGAGCAAATGAATTGCCGGGCATAGAGTACGATATTTTTATCAGCACAGGTGGACCAGGAGATCCTTTAGAAGGAGATGGAATTTGGGATAAAAATTATTTTAAACTGATCGATCGCATCTTCGCTTTCAACAAAAATTCTGAAGTACATAAAAAATACCTTTTTATTATTTGTCACTCCTTCCAGATGATCGCGAATCACATGGGAATTGGAAAAATCACCAAGCGAAATTCAATGTCCTTTGGAACTTTTCCAGCTCATCTTACAGAGGCAGGTAAGAAAGATATATTATTAAAAAACATGGTGGACCCACTTTGGGTGGCGGACTTCAGGTATTATCAACTAGTGGAGCCCAACATGGCTAAATTAGCAGAATTAGGTGCTGAAATATTAGCCACGGAAAAAATTCGCCCGCATATAGATTTGGAAAGAGCCGTGATGATGATTCGTTACTCCAACGAAATTATCGCAACTCAATTTCATCCTGAAGGGGATGCCAAAGGAATGTTGGAACACTTTCAAGTCGAAGAACGTAAAGCTCAAATTATTAAAGAACATGGAGAAGAGAAGTATGCTCAAATGATTGAAGACTTGAACCATCCAGAAAAAATTCAAAAAACCCACGATGAATTAATCCCAGGGTTTTTAAATCGCGCTGTAGATGCTTTAATTGAACAAGAAACAAGTACTCAGGAATCTTAATTTATTTTCTTAAATAAAATATACAAATATGGTCGCCCCCCTGCGCCGAACATTCAATAGTCAATTTACCGACGAGAAGTATCAGCAGTTGCTTGACTATGTAGAAAAGCAGTACGACCATAAACCGATCTTTAGAATTGCAGAGACCCCTATCTTCATTCCTGATGATCTAAAAATCAAACTAAAGGATGCCTGTGAAAAGATTACTGATGTCATCGTAGCGCCAGACTTTAAAGAAAAAAGTAAAGGAGCAATGATTCCAGGCCAAATCGTGCCTAACGAAGATGACCACACCATTTTTCTGCAAATGGATTTCGGAATTTGTAAAAACGAAGATGGAAGTTTACACCCTCAACTAATTGAAGTACAAGGATTCCCATCCCTTTATTTCTTTCAGGATCTAGTCGCCGACGCTTACCAAAAAATTTATAATATTCCTGAAGATTATACACACCTATTTGAAGGAAGGAATAGTGAAGAATATATTGAACTACTCCGAAAAGTAATCGTAGGAGACTCTAAGCCTGAACAGGTAATTCTATTAGAAGTCGAACCAAGCAAGCAAGCTACGCAAATAGATTTTTGGGTAGCAGAAGGCCTATTGGGAATCAAAACCATTTGTGTATCGGAGGTACTCAAAGAAGGACGGCAATTGTTTTATCTAAATAATTCAGGACAAAAAATCCGCATTGAAAAAATTGTCAATCGCGTCATCTTCGATGAACTTTTGGGACGGAAGGACTTGAAAAGAAATTTTTCTTTCGAAGATGATTTAGACGTAAAATGGATTGGACACCCCAATTGGTTTTACAGAATAAGTAAACATACATTGCCGTATTTGAAAAACGAATATGTCCCAGAATCATTTTTCCTAAATGAATTAAAGCAAATTCCTGAGGACTTATATAATTACGTGTTAAAGCCATTGTATAGCTTCGCAGGAACGGGGGTAATCATCAATCTGAATAAATACGATATTGATGCGATTAAAAATCCTGAGAATTTTATCCTACAGAAAAAAGTAGAATATGCTCCAGTAATCGAAACACCTTCAGGTCCTGCCAAATGCGAGATTCGTATGTTGATGATCTGGGAAGAAGGAGCAGCTAGGCCAAGGATTATTAACAACCTGGCTAGAATCTCTAAAGGAGAAATGGTTGGCGTTCGTTATAATATGGATAAAGATTGGGTGGGCGGATCTGTTGGGCTTTTCAAAAAATAAAATTCATCGAATTTTCCTAAATGGATGTCGAACTTTTCAACAGTAGGTTTTAGTTCCTTTGTTTTTTGTTGTATTATAGTAGCCATAAACTAAATATTATGGCCAATCCAATTCTTCAAATTAACAAAGAACCAATAGACTCCATTATTGAGGTGATAGGTTGGATAGGCTTAGTACTTCTAATTGGATTGCCTGCATACTATTATGGCCAACTTCCAGATCTAATTCCCAGTCATTTTAATTTCAGCGGAAAGGTAGATGCCACCAGCGGAAAAGGAAGTATTTGGGTGTTGCCAATTATTGGAATCGGGTTGTTCGCCTTGTTAAGTCGAATGAAAAAGATTCCGCATAAATTCAACTATCTTCAAAAAATAACAGAAGCAAACGCAGCTGATCAATACAAAATAGCCACTCGATCTATTCGTTTGTTGAATGCAATTGTCATTTGGTTTTTAGCGTACATTGTTTACTCCGCTATTCAAACGGCCTTAGGAAATCAAGCAGGAATGAATGTGTATATCTCTAGTTGCTTTGTGGTTTTGATTTTGGTTTGTGCGGTGTATCCTTTGTTTAAGAAATTTTAGCAATGAGATAAACTATTTGAGATAAATGCCAAACTGCCATATTCTGCTAACAATTTTTCTTATCGGAATGAGCATCAGCTCAAAGGCCCAAACGTATTATTCCAGTATCCATGATATTGAAAATCATTCAACCGAGGTGGGATTTGATATTATTGAATACCAAGGAAGAACATTTGTGGCAATGGGCGCGCGTTGTGATAGTTTTACAGTTAATTGTTCTGTAGTTTCCGAAATAGATAATCAAGGAGAAATTCTTTGGAGCCGACGAATTCCATTTATGGAGATATTTTCCCAGAACCCTTTACTGGTTCAGGACGATACACTCTATGTGGGAGGTTTTCATGTAAGAAATGATGATCTTTTTTTTAAAAAAAATTATCTATTGAAATTAAATTTAGATGGAGATTCCTTGGGAGTCGTAGAATATTTTCCTGAAGGGGAGGTGGAAAATATGGTGCCTTATGGTATTGCTGGGATTGAACCAGATGGGTCTCTACTAACTTATGGGGAAGTAGTTTCTTTAGTGGATGAGGAGATAATCGCCTTTTTTATGAAGACCGATGCAACAGGGACTTTAGATACACTCCTTTTATTTAATGAAGGGGATATTTTTAATCGAATGAAAGATTGTCGAAAAGATGCTTCGGGGAATATATGGTTGATGAATGAAGTGAGAGAATGGTTTGTGGCCGGAGGTGGAACTTTTAGACGCCGTAGATTGGTGATTTATAAAATGGATGCTGATTTTAAAATAGTCAAGTCCTTTACGACTCACAAGCTCTCTTCATCTGGTTTCATGGGACTTGGTATTGAGCCCACTGCGGATGGAGGATTAGCCATGATTTGTGAAGAAGAATGGTCGGCTGATAAACCCGAGGTATGGAAACTCAATTCGGAAATGCAAATAGAGTGGAAGCTGGAATTGTTTACCTTTCCCAAACCGTATCCAAGACTTTTTGACTTAAAGCTCACCGAGGACGGGGATATTTTGGTTTGCGGATACATAAGAGGGTTGTCTATCATTTTTGATGGGGCTAATAATTTTGGTTATGTCGGAAAAATTTCATCGGAGGGAGAATTACTATGGGATAGGTATTTTGAATACGATCCTTTTTTAGACTATGACATGGATGGCGTATTTTATAAAATGCATGTGTTGGATGATGCTTCTATTTTAGCAGTGGGTACAGCAGATCGATATTTTATTCAAGATGATGGGACGGAAAGAAAGGACGTAGATGTTTGGGTGGCTAAGATGGATGAGGATGGTTGTGTTTATGATGACTGTGCTTACGTCTCTGATTTGTATACCTCGGTGGATGCACCATTAGAGGCGGAACTAAATGTCCTCATTTATCCCAATCCCACAAATGCTACCATCACCATTTCAGGTATTGATGAATCTGTTTTTGAAAATTACAGTCTCTTTGGTGCGTTAGGAAATCAAGTTTATTTCTCGACTGAATTTCAGCAGAACTTGGATCTTTCTCATTTATCTAAAGGAATTTATTATCTGCAGATTGGTTTGGAGGAGGGGAGAACTAGCGCACAGAAGATCGTAGTTCAATAGTATTTCTTTAAGAAAATTTCCCAATAAGAATTCTAATAAACAAAAAAGGCCTGTACTTAAATAGCACAGGCCTTTTTATTGCGATAGCTATTCCCTAGTATTGCTTAACTAAGTCATGAATTGCTTGAGCGTATTGTTGATCAAATGCCTTGCGGTCGTTTTGATATTTACCTTGTACTTGCTGAATTACCTCTCTTGGCAACCTGCTCACATCTAGATTATAATCTTGCACAATCTTTTTAATTCCTGAACTTGATTGGCGCTGTGATGTAGCATTTACCTTTTTCATGATGTTATCAAAAACGGAACTAGGAGCTGTAGCTACATTTGGATCTTTCTTATTTACTCTTTTGGCGCCGTTAATCTCTTTTTTGATGAGATCCAAGATGCTAACCGGGGACTTTCCCTTTGCCTTTCTTTTCTCTAAACTATTCTGATCTAACTTTTGCAACCCATTTCTCATCAAATCAAATACTGATTTATCAGCAGTCTCTTCGTTAGGATTAGCTTTGTTTTTTTGTTGTACTTCGTTGATCGTATTAAGGATCATGCTGAAAATTTTGCCGTTGGCCATGTGTTTATTTTTATAATGTGAGAGAGTATGTAATTAGGACGCAAAACTTTAAAATTGTCACAATCCCAGTTTAAAGTTGAAGTTACCCTTTTTATGACTTGAAAATTGAATTGATCGTTTTGTGAATCAGCTATAAAGTTTGATTCAAACTTAATATAAAATTTTCTGGCTTTCACATACGTTCTCCCTCAAATTCCTTTTCTTTAAGAAAAATTTCTAATGAGAATTCTAACCATACTACTGTGCTTAGCATTTAGCCTACAAATCAACGCACAACATTCCATTATTCCAGAGCCGGTCTCCTTCGAACAAAGTGAGGGTGTTTTTCAAACTGACGCAAACTTGAATTTTATTTTGGTCAATGCCGATGCCGCCACTAAAGCAACGGTGGACCGATTTAGGAATGCCATGCAATCCAAAGGGTTTACCATCACTAAATCAGAAGGCCCGTGGAATACCGGAGCGCAAGGAAAAAAAGTCGGCTCATATGAAAAGAAAAAAGATAAGGACGGAGGACACTCCATTGAAATTGGTAAGGCCCCCTCAATAGCATCAAAAGTTTCTTCAGCATCTGGTGTTGAACGGAAAGCGATCTATTTTGGACTAAATGAAAAGGAAGTTGTTGCATTGGGCGACGAAGGATATTCGCTAGAAGTGAAACCAAACCGAATTGATGTTAAGGCAAACAAAGCAGCGGGAATATTATACGGTATTGAATCTTTGAAGCAACTTTTCCCAATGGCTTACTATAACTATACTGCCAAAAATAATGAGGGATTAGAAATCAGCAGTTGTAAGATCACAGATTACCCGAGGTTTGGATGGAGAGGATTGATGTTCGATGTGAGTCGCCATTTTTTTACCGTTGAGGAAGTAAAAACTTTCATTGATATAATGCCGGAATATAAACTCAATACTTTCCACTGGCATTTAGTAGATGACAATGGCTGGAGAATCGAAATTAAATCCTTGCCTAAGTTAACTGAAGTGGGAGCCTGGCGAGTAGAGCGTTTTGGAACCTTCGGTCAAAGGGCTGATCCTAAACCCGGGGAACCTACGACCTATGGTGGATTCTACACCCAAGAGCAGATTCGTGATGTGATTCAATACGCCGCAGATAGAAATATTAGCATTGTTCCAGAGATAGATGTGCCCGGTCATAGCATGGCCATGTTGGCAGCTTATCCAGAATTGTCTTGTAAGCAAGAACAAAAGATGGTAAACCCGGGAACAGAATTTGCCGAATGGTTCGCGGATCATACTTTTAAAATGCTCATTGAAAACACTTTGGATCCTTCTAATGAAAAAGTATACGAAACCTTGGATAAAATCTTCGGAGAAATTGCACAACTTTTCCCGGGGGAATATATCCACATGGGTGGGGATGAGTGTTACCATGGCTATTGGGAAGAAGATCCCGATTGTCAGGCTTTGATGAAAAAAGAAGGAATCACAACTGGCCTGGAATTGCAAAGTTATTTTGTAACGCGTGTAGGAAAGATCATCAACAAGCATGGTAAAAAGATGATTGGTTGGGATGAAATCTTGGATGGAGAATTGGATAAAAATTCTGCAATAATGAGTTGGAGAGGAGTGTCTGGTGGGAAAAAAGCAGCAGCAGCGGGATATAACGTAGTCATGTCTCCAACCACACATGTTTATCTAGATTATTCTCAATCAGATCATAGTTTAGAAATTCCAATCTACAATGACCTAAGATTAAATAAGACCTATTCCTTTGATCCAGTTCCTGAAGGCGTGAATGCAAAATACATTTTAGGTGCGCAAGGGAATCTTTGGACAGAACAAATTCCAACCTTGGATCATGCACTATACATGACCTACCCAAGGGCTATGGCTATTGCGGAATTTTCTTGGAGCCCAAAGGAGAAAAAGAATTGGATGGGTTTCGTAAATAAATTAGACAGTCATTTTGAAATGTTTGATAAAAAAAATCGAAATGTTTGTAGAGCAGTTTATGACCCAATCGTACATCAAAAAATGAAGGGGGAGCAGGTAATGGTGGATTTCACTTCCGAGATAGAAGGAGTTGATTTTTACTATACCATCGATCATACTTTTCCTAGCCATCGCTCGAATAAATATACCGGCACATTTGAGGTGCCAGCCGGACAGAATGTGGGAATGAAAGTTGTTGCCTACAGAAATGGAAAACAAATTGGACGAATGATTTCTTTGCACCGAGACAAATTAATTGAAAGAGCAAAGAAGGGCGGACCAGTTGGTTTTGAAGAAGAATGATAATGCACTTGCAATAAAAAAGCCCGACAAGAAAATTTCTTGCCGGGCTTTTTTATACCCAAAGGATACTTATCTCACCATCAATTTTCCAGTGCTTATTTTTTCCCCTGCTTCTCGAATGTCAAAGAAGTACATTCCAGCGGACAAGTCTTTTCGGTTAAACTCCACTTGGTTTCCATCAAAGCTATATTGATGAATCATTTGGCCTTGGAGATTATACAGGGATAATAATCCTTCTTTTAAGTCAATTCCCGTTATACTAATCTTGGCATAATCTATCATTGGGTTCGGTGCCACATGCAATTGGAAATCTAATCCCGGGTTAACAATGACGCTGTTAATGATTTCCAAGAAATCTTCTCCAACGGTATGGTTTACCACGTTAGTAATAACCGGATCATTAAAGTCAAAATATATGCCCGCTTCATTTTCAATCACTGTTCCAATAGGATTGTCTTCCTTTTGCGCAATTTGGAAAGTTATAAACCCGTGGGACGCCGCTTCATTTACAAAGCTATCGGGAAGCATAATATTTGGAAAACTAAAGACTGCTACATTGTTGTCTTCAATGCTAAATCGATAGTCATGGGAAGCAGCCAGTGGCGTCAAAGTCACTAGATCCAAATGTCTTGAAATCTCATCTCGGATTTCTACAGTGAAAGCCGTATCAGTTCCTGTATTTTGAAATCTAATTTTATATTCTAAATCTGTATTGACTTCAATATAATGTTCATCATGAGCACCGATCGGCGCAGCCGCTTTATCATTTGGATCGAATGCTCCACGCACTTCGCTACAATCCACAGACATGCCTGGACCGCTGCTTAAGAGTGGGAATTGATTGATAAAACCTAAGCTCACTGAACCATTAGCATCCTCCCCGCATCGTTCAATTGCCGTTGAAATTTTTTGTGAAAATGGATGATTGTCTGTTTGGTAAGCTTCCATTCTCCAGGTCGCTCCATTCGCTGGAACAGGAATTTCATGACTCTCCAATGTTCCCAGTGGATTTCCATTAGGGTCCATCATCATGATCATGTCATCTTCGATAATCACGTAGTCTAAGGCCTCAGTCATCGGAGCCCCTGTATTAGTAATTGTAAATATTACTTCATCGTTGTCATCGCAACTGGCAGTTAGTTCAAGATTCGCACCATCCCAAAGTGCCGGCCCAGAACAATCAGTTTCAGGCGTAATACTAGCAGTCGCGCATAGTGTCTGTTCTAATTCGGCATCACAACTAACATCGACTGTTAGGTGAATCGTTTGGCATTCACCGACGTCAACATCACCTACATCAAAAGTATAGGTATTTCCATTCTGACTACTGGCGGGAGTAGAACTACTGGTTAAGGTTGTCAAGCTATCTAAGGTTACTTCGACAACTGCATCTAATGCGGGGATGGTACCTTCATTGCAATATTGAACCGCATAATAACTAGGAAAACATCTGCGTAAAAATCCATTGCTAATATCAACTGAAAGTAAGTGACAATTATTGACCGCCTGGGCCTCGAAGTGCTGGAATAAATTGTCACCAGGGCTGAGCGTTAATGAAACGTCATTGGTGCAAAAATCCCAAAGCGTGTTTTGGGGAGTGGCCGTTAGCGTGTAAGTGTCAGCAGGAAGATTGAAAGAATAACTTCCATTCATTCCAGTTGATGTAGTAAAGGTATCTGTTGCTGAAATGGCTTGAATGAACCAGCCGTCTAGCGCTAGTTCAAGAGTATCTATCAGGCAGTTTGAATTTTCATCAAAAGCAATCTGTCCGCTAATTTTAGCACAATCAATATTGCAAACATCAGCTTCAGGCCAGCATGGATTGCCACTGCCTGCAAGATCCCCTACTTTTATACCTATAAAATTTACATTAAATTGGCCAAATTGATCTGTGGTAAAAGAAATAGATGAATTCCAAGGTTCTGAAAAAGGATCAGGAGTTGGAAATGGAAAATCAGCATCTACAAATCTCCAAGATGTATTGTTCGGAAATTCACTTGTTTGAAAAAGTAGAAGGTTTTCTAAGTCAATTAAATCAAAAGCATCAATACTATTGTCGTTATTTATATCAGCAGCAATTCTCTCATAGGGAGAAACAAATAATTGAATGCCATTGATGTGCCTATTGATGACAACGATATCCAAAGTGCTTAATCCACAATAGGTCACAGAATTGTTTTGTGGAGTGACGGTATAATTTCCAGGATCTATATCCGAGAATTCATAAAACCCACTTCCGTCAGTAAGCGTCACCAAAGAAGTATCTCCGGAAAGAACCACAGAAATATTGGCTAGTCCTATTGTGGTATCCCTGTAATTTATTGTACCACTGATCGTATTGGACAATTGTGAATAGGAAAAATTGAATGCGAAAAGCATCAATATCAAGAGGAGATATTGCTTCATTTTTGTTGTGATATGTTGCAGAGCATTATACATGGGGCTCGATTTTAAAGTTACAAATTTTGTTTTAGTCCTAGCAGGATCGGTGTCGACACTTCTTCCTAGTTCAAAGATGTGCATAACATAAGCTTTAGACAATGACAAAATATTTGATTTGTAAAATATTGGAGATGGAAATATTGATAAAATTCTTTTATTTTAAATGATTATTGGATAAAATTTGTAATAGAAAATGAAGCTAAAAGTGTGCATTTGAATGGAAAATTCTCGATTATATACGCTTATCCGGGCCTTAAGCCGTAGAGAAATACGCGAATTGCACACTTTTTTGGTCATTCCAGCGAATAATAAACGACAAGAAGTCAGCCGGTTGTTTGACATTTTAGCTGCTCAAATAGGTAAAAAGAAGCCTAAGGTTCAAAAAGAGCAGATTTTTCAAAAAATAAAAGGTCCTGATTATTCTTATGATGATCAGCAAGTTCGACTCTGGATGAGTTTTTTGCTCAAAGCCATTGAGAAATACTTGCTGCAAGTGGCCTTCCTTAACGATCCAGTAAAATGCAAGATCAAATTAACAGAGATCTACCGAAAGAGAAATTTGCCCAAGCACCTTGAATATCACTATCGTGAATTAGAACAGTTACAAGAAAAACGCATTCATAGAAATGCCGATTATTACCAAGATGATTTCCAAATTCAGTTTGAACATATCCGAGTGGCTTCTGCTCAATCGCGAAGTGCAACCTTGAATCTTCAAAGCATGTCCAACCATTTGGATATCGCATTCATCGCTCAAAAATTAAGACAATCTTGTTTGGCAATTTCGCATCAGTCTGTTTTTAAGATCGAATATGACTTTGGATTGTTAGAAATGATCATTCTTTATATTGAAAAAAGGGAACTTTTTAAATTACCCACGATAGCCGTCTATTATTTTGGATACAAAATATTAACCCAGCCTGAGCAGACCGACTACTTTTTAAAATTTAAAACAGAATTGGTATCCCATAGTGAAAAATTTCCCGAGGACGAATTAGGCGACCTTTATATTCTCGGCATCAATTATTGTATTAAAAAATATAATGCGGGTGATCGACAATTTCTGGAAGAGGAGTTTGAATTGTACCAAGAAGGGTTGAAGCAAAATATTTTATTGAAGAATAATCAGCTGTCTCGATACACCTATAGAAACATTGTGACATTGGCCTTGGTGTTAGAAGCCTTCGGATGGGTGGAAAAATTTATTTATGAATATAAAGACAAGCTGGATGCTAAACACCAAGAAAGCACATTCAGTCTAAGCCTCGCACAATTAGAATACTCTCGTAAAAACTATGACGCCGCTTTACAGCTGCTACAAAAGTCAAACTACAAAGAAGTGTTGCTTAACCTCGCAGCCAAAACTGTTATGCTTAAAATATTTTACGAGCTAGAAGAATTTGATTTATTAGATGCGCACCTTCGAGCCATGCGAATTTTTATTCGAAGAAAAAAGATGATCGCTTATCACGAAGAAAATTATGTGAATCTGATTCGATTCACTAGAAAGCTAATAGAAGGCAATGCTTTTGATAAAAAAGAAAGAGCAGCTTTGAAGCAAGAAATTCTAGAGACCAAGGTGGTCGCAGAAAAAGATTGGCTAACAGGGCGAATCTAGCTATAGGGCACCTCCGGCAATTACATTCTTGTTCGATTTAAAAATTTGAAATTTTTATAAATGAAAAATAAGATTTTATACCTGCCTTCCCAAAGGAACTGCAGGCAGGCTTCATTCTGCCTCAGTCGCGCCCGCCTGCCTTTTATGGCTCATTTGGTTGGCCGGCAGGTAGCTACGGCTATTCTCGTTCGTTGGGCTTCGTCTAAAATCATATTTTGTCATTTTCGATTCAAGAGACAATTTCCGGAGGTACCCTTTATTTTAAATCTAAAAATACACCCACGGAATAAGAAGGACTCGCCAAAATTATTTCTCCTGCCAAGGCGGTTGCCGCACCTACAGATATTCCCACTTTTTTCGTCACATAATAATTCACCTCGCCACCAAGACTTGTAAATTCCGTATTGTTTGCAAAGATACTGGTAGAGGTTGTCTCGGCGGCGGTTGCCCCGTTCTTAAGAGAATTTACCACATCCAAGCGCCCAATCACCCATAATTTTTTATCCAACAATCCCAATCCCGCTTCCAGACCAACTCTAAATTCATCCGAAAAACCATTGGTGCGATTATTAAATCCAACATAGGCATTGGCATATGCATCTACCTTTTTACCCAAATTAATTCCGGTACCTGCATCTATCTGAAGCAATTGATTAAACTCTCCGTCGCCGGTTTGCAGATTACCTTGAGTACCTCCAGCGGAATTCCCCAAAGGAAGCCCCAACTTCAATGTAGCGGCCAACGCAATCTTACTACCGGGTTTATTCAATCCATACTTCAGTGCTATGTCTGCATCTCCAATGCTGTTCAATGCCTCGCCTGGAACAAGAATTTCTTTGGTTGTATTAGAAACAAGATTATTCGTATAGGTTCTACTAAACACAGGAAAATATAGTATCCCAGTTAATCGATCTGTAAATCCATACTCTGCATAAATACTTGTATTAAAAATGCCAATCGTAACATTAGGATCAATTAACCCTTGGCTGGTATAGTGCTGATCAGCAATGGTCCACCACTCTGATAATTTGAAATAGCCCTGTCCCTTTTTTTGTGGCCAACCTCCGCCTGCAAGCGCGCAAGCAGGAATAACCAAAGCAAAAAGAATAACTGCGAATTGTGTCAAATGCTTCTTCATAATTATTGGATTTCACCGTCGCCCACTTTGACATTAAAAGGTTTGCAGAAATATAAAATATGACTATAGCCATTTATTTCTAAATTTCCTGGAATAACATATTGATGTGCTCCTTCAAAAACATCGACGGCTCCAATTTCTAAGGCGCCGCTAATAGTTGCTGGGTTGTTTGTCAAATAGACATACAGTCCAGGAAGCCCTTGGTCAGCAATATAATTATCAGCAAATTCGATCACTATGTTTTCATCTTCCTTTTTCATGGTAAAGTCTCCACTCAAATCATAAAAACTTGTTGCAGCTATACTACCCGAGCGTTCTGTAGTGGTAACTACAGTATTCATGCCTACCACTACCTCCTTTTCATCAGAATAGAAGATGCCGTCTACTTCGACACTTACATTTATAGTTGCTTCCCCAAGCGTCAAAGCATTTATCACTCCCATTTGGTCAACACTTAGTATTGATTCATCTGAGCTTTCCCATAAAAATGTAGCGGATTCCACTTGACCGATGTTATTGGTAAACATGGCGACTAATTGAAATTCCTCTCCTTGTGCTATGGTGTCAACTGTCGAAGTAAGTCGTACTTCCGGTTCAATGGTATCGAAGACGATATCATCTTTGATGCATCCCGATAATAGGAATAGACTTATAAGGGTGATGGAAAAAATTGTTTTCATTCTTTGGTAAGTTGATGCTAATTAAATGCTTTTAAGCCTTTCAAGGTTTAGCGGAGTTATTTAATAATTATTGTCTCCACGACAGTAGTTACTTCTTCCCCCTTTTCTTCAACCTTAGTATGTGCTAATAGATAGCCATTCTTAATTTTTTTTAAGATCGGGAAACCACTATTTCTACTAGCTGAAACGTCCATTATTTTTTGAGCTTTTCCTAAAGTTCCGTCCATGGCTACTCTGCGCAAATATATATTCCCTTTTTCCTTTTCTTTTTCGATCCAGGAAACAATCAGTTCATTTTTTTCATGTGCAAAAGTCAAATCAACTCTTCCTATTGGATTCCCAAGATCTATTGGAATGACTTTTTGAAAGTTTGCACCATCGTTTGTGGATAAGGCCAACATAACTTTGGGAGTATCTTGCGCCATAGTAAACCAAGCCACTGCTACATTATTTCCTTGAGTTGCGATGGCGGGGCCATTTACCGGGCAACCAGCTATTTCCCAATTGTCGGAATGAATAACTTTGGGAAGTGTCCATCCTGATTTTAGTTTTCTTACAACATAAATATCGCGTATTTCTCCAAGAGATCGATCTCTATAAACTACAATTGGACCTTCGGTTCCCATGGCCACATTCGTTTGGCAACAATCACATACGCTATTGTCTAATTCTACCTCTTCGCTAATTTTACCATTGTCGATATTTACTTGTGCGGCTCGAAGCGTCATTGGACCAGCCCCATGTCCGTGATGATCTTCTTTTTCCAAACTTGGTTCGTCCATTTTGGTAAAACGTCCATCGAGCCAAACCGCTAAAACATTTTGATCGTCTAGGGGAAGTAAGCTCACAAATCCATGTTCGGCCTGAACGGTGTCCTTGTGAAGTTTTATGGGAGCGGACCAAGTGGTTCCACCATTTTTACTACTACGCAATTTGATATCATAATCATAAGTGCCTTCACCAGCATATTGCAAATAATGGGCAACTAAATTTTGATCATTATTTCCTAGGGCCACCATGCTTGGAAAGTCTGCCCAATTTGCAAACCAATCATTTCCACTTGCAATTGTTTTGGCGGCACCCCAAGTATTTTCCTTTAATGTTGAAAATTGCAATACATCAGTGCTGTCGTTGATAAATGAAAGCCAAGAGAGTAAAACGTCTTGATTTTTATTCACGAAAAGATTGGGCATTCCACTTGGACCAACATCCAATGGGATACTTGTAATAGAAAAATCACTAAGTTTTGCAGTAGGAATGTCTGAACTGCATTGACAAAGTAAAATTGTTAGGAGTAAATATAGCGGAGGGCGTAATGAAATCAAGCTTTTGTTTGATAGTGAAAATTAAAGATAGTTAAATCAAATAGAATATTAATTCAGGCTCATTGATAAAAGTCAATACAAATATGAAAACTTTTAAAATTCGAAATAGGTTTTATTATTGTAACTTACCATAGTGAAGAATATGGCCGTTCATAAAACAATCAATATCATAATTGCACTAGTTTGGCTTGTGAATGGACTGCTTTGTAAAATATTAAATCTCGTTCCCAGACATCAAGAAATAGTCGGTCGAATTCTCAGCGATGATTACGCTATTATACTAACTAAATTAATTGGAATAGGGGAGGTGGCCATAGCGATCTGGATACTACTTGGAATATTTTCCAAGTTAAATTGTTGGGTGCAAATCATCTTAGTAGTAGTGATGAATATATTGGAATTTATTTTGGTTCCAGAATATCTTTTGTGGGGAAAAGGAAATTTACCTTTTGCTTTACTCTTTGCAGCATTGGTTTTTGTGAACTACTATTATTTAGGAAAAAACAAGGTGGGCCATGCGTAGTTATTTAAAAAGTCACCCCTTTGCTGTTCAAGCGCATTTCGAGCATTCACTAGTGTTGACTTATGCGCTCCCCAAAGAACAATTGGAGCAATTCATTCCGGAATGTTTAAGCTTGGATACCTTTCAGGATAAATGGGCCTTTGTGGCAATTGCCATGGTCAAAACTTCCGCACTCCGCCCAAAAGGATTTCCAAAACTTTTAGGTCAAGATTTCTTTTTGATTGGCTATCGAATCTTTGTGAGGTATATGGACAAAAGAGGAAAGCGCCTGCGTGGTTTATTTATTCTGCAGTCAGAAACGGATTCTTTGAGAATGAAGACGGCAGGAAATATTTTTACGCATTACAACTATGAACAAACAGATATTTCCTTCCAGGCTTCTGATGATCGAATGACAGTTGAATCTAAGAAATCAAAATTTAAAGTAATTGCAAATTTAAGTGAAGATCCTCCTTTGCCCGATGGTTCTTGTTTTGACAATTGGGCAGAAGCTAGAAAGTTTGCAGGCCCATTGCCGCATACGTTCACCTATGATGCAGATAAGCAAGAAGTATTGATCATTAGAGGCTTGCGGCAAAATTGGAAACCACGGCCTGTAGAAGTTGAAAAAGCGGCGCAAGCATTTTTTCAGCAACTGAATCTCCCTGATGCGCAGTTAGCTAATGCATTTTTAGTTAGCAATATTCCATATGAATGGGGAAAAGGAAAAACAGAAAAATGGCAGGGGTAAGAACAAAATATCAAGGTGTATCAAACATCATTCGATTCAATTGGCATTTTTTCGCCTTTGGCTTACTCGCCTGCATAGGTTTTGTCGCCCTTTATTTTTCAATCAATGATAGTTGGAACTTTTATTTTTTACTCGTTGCGCTTGCTATATTTATGAGTATTTCAATTTCTTTACTAACCTCTTGGTATATTTATGATAAAGCGGGTTTGTATGATTTGAAATGGTTGAAACTAAAAAGTAAATCCAATCTTCGAATTGCTAATATTAATGCTGGGTTCGATGAAACCACTTTGCTGCTGGAAGAGTTGTTTCCGAATGCTGAAATTATTCCCTATGACTTTTATGATGAGAATAGACACACCGAAGTTTCTATTAAGCGAGCTCGAGCGGCTTACCCATCTCCAAGAAATACTGAAAATTTAGATTCCAAAAATCCTGATCTGCAGAAGAAATCCTTTAACATTATTTTACTTTTCATGTCCCTCCATGAGATTAGAGACAAAGAGGAACGTGTTCAATTTTTAAAAAGTATATCAGCTGGATTGAGCCCCAATGGAGAAATAATTGTTGTAGAGCATTTAAGAGATTGGAAAAATTTGCTCGCTTATAATATTGGCTTTTTACACTTTCATTCATTGGCTAACTGGCTGAGTAATTTTCAAGATGCAAATCTAGAAGTGGTTCACACAGAAAATTTCACTTCATTCATAAGGCTATTTAAATTAAAACGCAAATGATTATTCACTTAACAATCATTGGTTGGTCCTTCCTGTTTTTAGCACTGATGCATTTAGGTTTTCCTAAATACTTTAAATGGAAAGAAGAACTTGTGCGACTCAGTTTGATTAATAAGCAGATGATGCAAATTCATACCTACTTCATTGGCTTGACCGTATTTTTGATGGGATTACTTTGTGTGACTAGCGCAGAGGAATTGATTCATACAGCGCTTGGCAACAAAATAACTATCGGATTTTTCATCTTTTGGTTTATCAGAATGCTGCTTCAGTTTTTCGGATATTCTTCCAAACTTTGGAAAGGGAAAAAATTTGAAACGGTTATGCATGTGCTGTTCTCAATATATTGGTTATATATTACAGCAGTATTTGGGTTTATTGCTTATTCGAATTTTTAATTTAAAGAAGGCCGAACTATTTTTCTTATTTTTCAGATTCATCACAGATAGTTATTATGAATAATTTCCTTCCAATAGTTTTCTTGCTAGCAATACTTTTTTCTTGTCAATCTCAGGATGCCAATAATACAAACGCATCCAAGGAGGCTGAACCTTTTGATGTTGTAAAAAAAGGAGCTACGCTTCAACTATTGGCAGATGATTTTGAGTTCACCGAGGGGCCAGCTATGGACCCTAATGGAAATATTTATTTTACCGATCAACCGAACGATAAAATTTGGAAGTGGGATTGGGCAACAAATCAACTTTCTGTTTTTATGGATAAAACAGGTAGAGCAAACGGACTTTATTTTGATCATGACGGAAATCTATTAAGCTGCTCAGATGAAGGTTTTGCCATTTTGAGAATTAGTCCCGATAAGGAAATTCAGCAATTGACAAGCAGTTTTGAAGGGAAAAATTTTAATGGGCCAAACGACTTGTGGGTGGACCCGGCCGGAGGCATCTATTTCACTGATCCTTATTACCAAAGACCATGGTGGACAAGGCAGGAAAAAGAAATCCCAGAGGAAAGGGTATACTATTTAGGACCTAAAATGACTGATCCTATTATGATTGCTGATGGATTTGTTCAGCCGAACGGAATCATTGGCTCAGCAGATGGGAAAACTTTGTACATCGCTGATATTGGAGATAAAAAAACCTACCAATTTGATGTGACTGGTCCAGGTAAATTGACCAATAAGAAATTGTTTTGTGAACTAGGGTCAGATGGAATGACCTTAGATAATCTTGGAAATGTTTATCTAACTGGAAAAGGGGTTACTGTTTTCAATAAGGATGGAAAAAAGATTAAGCAAATCGATAATGATAAAAATTGGACTGCGAATGTCACCTTCGGTGGCAAAGATCAATCGACCTTGTTTATTACTGCGCAAACAGCTGTTTATACTTTAGAGATGAACGTCCATGGAGTCCGTTAAATAAAAAAATCCCGCAGGGACCACCTGCGGGATGAGAAAAATTTCATCTATAAAATTATTGTCTTATTTAAAATACCATGATTTTTTGTGTAGCGATTGCACCATTTTGATTGATTTCTAAATGGTAAACACCTGTTGCTAATTGACTAACGGGGATCTCTATTGCGTCAGTTCCTAATTCGTAATGATTAATTAGTTCTCCCATTGTGTTAAAAAGTCTTACCGAAGCGCTTCCTTTTTCAAGTCCTGTCAATGTCAACGTTCCATTGTGTTTTTGGATTGGATTTGGAAATGCTATTGGCATATTGTTAATAGTAGAATTTACTTTTGATGCGTCTTGTATTACTGCAAAATTGTTTACTTGGATTGGAATCGCTGCCTTAGCAATTAGATTAACTTCTGTTTCTAAATATTCAATCGCCCAAACTAAATTGTTTGCAGAAATGTCAGGTAAAACTAAGTTGCTAAATTGACCACTCAAGGTCCCAACTTTACTAATTGTATAGGTGGTTCCGGGAATTTTAGGTACGTATCCATCAAACAATTTGACTTCTAATGTTCCACCGAATGTTGCATCTCCAGTAATGTGTATTAAATCTATCTCCTTATCGCTGGCAATATCAACAAACATACTAGATCCGTCATCTTGAGTGTACGATCCGTTGATTACGAAATCACCAATGAAGTTATCTGATTCTGGACGTAATTGTCCACCGCTAGTTAATTCAAAGTCTCCATTGAAAGTTCCTGAAGCAATAAAATTATCATTACAAATGAAAATTGATTGAAGGAGGTTGTTGAAATTTGAATTTTTTTCGGCAATAAAGTTTCCTAAGCTCTGATTAAATATTGCACTTTCGTCATTGTTGAATGTAGCGCCAGACTGATTTTGAAAAGTTCCATCTATATTGATGAATGTTCCGTTTTGCTCGTTTTTAAAGATGCTTTTATTTACAATTTTCCCGTAATTATTTATTCTAGACTCATTGGAGAAAATATGGGTGTTACTGATTACTCCGCTTCCGTAATTCTGTAGAGCATTAAAGTTGAAGAAAGCACCTTCGTTATTTATGAAACCAGAATTGTGTACTTCGAAATAGCTGTAGAAGTAATCCTTGACAAAAAAATTGGCGTTAGCACTATTATAGAATCTATCGTAGTTGTGAAAAGTATTTGACACGGTAAATTCTGCGCCAGTTTGATTGTAAAAGAACAAGTGATTTCTAAAACTTGCAGAATTATCCATAGTGACTACACCACCATTTTCATTGTAAAAATAGCCTTTGTTGTAAAAGTATGCATCGATAAATATTGTTCCATAATTTCGAAGCTCTCCATTTAAGTTTACATTTTGATCAAATGTACAGGTAGCGCCACTTTGGATAATTACTACGTCTCCACTGTTGATGTCTGCAGTAGGCTTTTCAGCATTAAGCCAATTTGATGCAGTTGAATAATCTCCCAAGCCAGTAAACGTAAATGTTTTCGCTTGAACGGTAAGTGAAAGTGCTACAAAGAATAGTAACGTGCAGGTTTTTTGAAATAGCATAAAAATGGTCGTTAATTATGAGATATTTTTCAGACATCAACTGGATGTCAAACTTTCTAAAACTTACAGGAAGAGTGTTTTTGATAGGTAGGAAAATTCGAAGGGTCGATTCGAATTGTACTTCAAAGTTAAGGGCAATTAAGCCTAGAAGCTATGCCCTAAAGTTGGTGGAATAGTAAAGGTGCTTTATTTTAATTTACTAGAGCGTGAACGTTAGATAGGTATGTATAAGGGTAAATTATAATTTTAATCGAGGAGCAGAAAAGTTAGCCCTTTCAGGGTAGAAGGGCCTATACCATTTCCTTAATTTCAATTCCTAATATTCTTTCCAAATGCTTAATTTTTCGAAGTTCAATATTGTTAGTCATGCTAATGGATATGCCCTTTTTGCCTGCTCGGGCCGTTCTTCCTGCTCGATGAGTATAAAATTCATCTTTGTCTGGTAATTGAAAGTGAATCACATAAGCTAGATCATTGATATCTAATCCTCTGGCTGCGATGTCAGTGGCCACCAAGATTTGTACTCGATCTTTTTTAAAACCGCGCATTACTTTATCTCTTTCTTTTTGCAATAAATCTCCATGAATGGAATCAACCGAAAGATTTTGAGCTGTCAATTGCTGCGTTAATAACTTTACGTTCTTTTTGGTATTACAAAAAATAATTCCTTTTTGATCTGGGAAGGTTGTGTTCAACAACTGTGTTAGCCTATAAAGTTTATCTCGATCATCCGATGGAATATATCGATGGTTGATGTTTTCGTTAACAACATTACGACCTGAGACCTGCAGCTGCACAGCATTTGATGATAAGTGTTCTCGAATGATTTGCTTAATACCTTGAGGCATAGTGGCAGAAAAAAGCCATTTTGATTTGGCCTTGGTGAGCAAGCCTAGGATTTTGTCTAATTCATCTTTAAACCCACGACTAAGCATTTCATCCGCTTCATCCAATACTATGGTCTTAACACCAGTTAGGTCTACCGCCTTTCTTTCCACTAGGTCAATTAATCTTCCAGGGGTTGCGACCACCACATGGGTTGGTCTTCTAAGCGCTGCAATTTGCTTATCTATGAAGCTTCCTCCATATACGGCTTCAGCAAATATTTTCTCAGTGTATTTAGTATATCGGAACAACTGCTTTTGAACTTGCATGGCTAATTCGCGAGTTGGACAAAGTACCAGTGCTTGAACCTCTTGTAAACTAGGGTCAATGTTCTGAAGCAATGGAAGGCCATAGGCTGCAGTCTTTCCGGTGCCAGTCTGTGCTTGGCCGATCAAATCAGTGGCCTTTCCCAGTAATACTGGTATCGCCTCAATTTGGATTTCTGTAGGGTTAATAATCCCCAATTCTGTAATCCCTTTTATCAAACCTTTTGAAACGCCTAGTTCTTTAAAATCTTTCACGCTGTTAATTTTGCGCAAAGGTAGTTGTTTCTAGACAAGACAGAAAAAAGCCATCCCTTATTAAGAGATGGCTTATGAATTTTATTAGGAATCGTTCTCAATGCTTTGGGAATTTGAACGAATCCCTCTAAGCTTAACAAAACTTCTATCTAAATATCAGCTTCCCATTGCCCAGAATTTGCGCTTCGCTTCTTATGCTAAACACATAACTGCCGGCAGGAAGATTATCTCGGTTCAGAATATATTGATTGTCTTCTAATTTTGCTACAAGAATTAACTGTCCGTAGAGATTATACAATTCAAAAGTGGCATCCATTACTGCTACATGGTTTATTTGAATTCTTGTAAACTGATTCGCAGGATTCGGAGCAACTAAGACTTCGTACAATTCTTTGTTCACAACTGAAATTCCATTGATGACAAAATCCTCTCCGATTATGTGCTGGACAGTATTCGTTACAATGGCTTCATTGAAGTCAAAGTAAATGTCAGCCGTATTATTAATTACTGTTCCAATTGGATTGTCTAAAAGCTGATTGACTCTGAACTGAACAAACCCATGAGATTCCGCTTCGTTGGCTGTGCTATCTGGTAAGTTGATGTTTTCAAAATGAAAAACTAATTTTCCGTTTTCTTGTACTTCCAATCGGTAAGGATGGCTAGAAGTTCCAGCTTGCACAGAAGAGAAATCTAAATTGGCATCCAATTGATCTTCAACTCTAACAGTAAAGGCTGTATCCGTTCCAGTATTCTGGAATCTGATATTATATTCTAAAGAGATATTTTGATCGATAAAATGTTCGGTTCCTACTCCTTCTGGGAATGCACGTTTGTCATTCGGATCGAAAGAACCTACAACTTCGTTGCAATCAATTGCCAAGAATAAATCTGCATCAGCCTGACTAAATTGATTGATGAAGCCCATGCTTCCGAATTCTACACATCCTTCGATTGCAGTAGAAACAGTACTTAAACTTGGGTGTCCTGCTGGTTGTGGAATTTCAATTCTCCAAGTAGATCCGTTGGCAGGTACAGTTACATCGACAGATTGTCCTGAGCCTAATTGAATTGGATTTTGCATATACATAATCACATCCTCGATCACGATATAATCCAAGGCTGACTGCATTCCGCTGGGCCCCTGGTTGGTAATAGTAAATCGAACTTCTTGATCGTTGTCGCTGCAAGCCGCCGTAACAGCTAGATCCGCTCCAGTATAGGATTGCAGTGGGTCGTCACAAGTAAATGGAGTGATTTCTGCTTGAACACATTTGGTCGCTCCAAGTGGCGTATTACAATCAAGTACTACTACGATTGAAAATAAATTACAATCTCCAGAAGTCACTGTACCGATTTCAAAAAGCAGTTGATTGTTTCCTATATCTGTGTATGGAAGGCCTGCTGATTGAACAACCATGGAAGGTGGTAAAGTCACCAAAATTTCTACGTCGTCAATATCGTAATCCGAGCCATTGCAATAGCTGACGGAATAGGTGGATGGTAGACAGCGACGCAAAATAGCTGTTCCGATGTCTACAGTCATAAGGTCGCAATCGGACGCTAATTCCACTGGAAATTCTAAGTACGGAATTCCGTTTACTGTAGTTAAGTCTATAGTGAATGTAGTTACACAGGAGCTACTTTGTCCAGTTGGAAGAATTAACTCGACTGTCATCTCAGATAAGCCAGGTGAACCAGGTAGTGCAATACCTGCCAAGCCATCCATGTTCGTTTGGACAGAAGAAACGCCTGGCCAGCCATCAGTTGTATATCTTAAGGTGTATCCACCTAAGCCTAAGCCTTGTTCTAAACTATCACTTACACAATTTGAATTTTGATCTCTAAAAACAAAAGCATTGAAAAAATAGTTGGTCTGAAAAAGTACTTCGGTTGAACAAACGGAATAATTTCCGTTGTTGTCAACCACCCATAGATAAACTGTTATTTCTTCATTCGTTCCAGCAGGTATAGTTAATTCTGTTGTATTCGGAGGCGAGGTAAGCGTGCTGTCAAGAGTGATAAAAAATTCTAATTCCCACGGTGCGGTACAATTATCTGTTGAACCATCATCTAGCCTTGAGGCCACTAGTTGAAAATCGTCAAGCTGATTGTTTGCCATTGTAATATTTGACCTACATATTGCATTTGGAGCAATGGTATCAGCTGCGCAAGTGATGGAATCAGGTTCAAAATAAATGTTAGTTGTGCATATTGCGCTATTTCCATTATCATCCATTTCCATTATGGAAACGGGATACCAACCTGTAGTTCCTGCCGGGAAATTTAATGTTTCTTGTAAGGCTGGAAAATTAACATCGGTGGATATGTAATAATCGTACCATATCAATTCGCAAAATCCAATACTTTGACCGATCATTAAGGGATCAATGACATAACCGCTATCAGAATAAGGAATATAAACCGATTGTTGACAACTTATTGATGGAACTGGTGGATCGCTCATACATGCTATATCGGATATAGAGAATGAGCTAATACAGAAACTACTATTGCCAGCTTCATCAACTACCCAAATCGCAACTGAATCCGTAAGTGTAGGATCATTAGGATAGATTAGTTCAGTTGTACTCGGTGGCGAAGTAGCACTTAAATCATTCGTGATAAAAAACTGTAGGTTCGGTGGGGTTGTACAGTTGTCTGAGGAGCCATTGTTAAATGCAATGGCTGGTATATTCACGTTTAAAGTAAAGTCGACAAATAAATTTAAATGTCCCGTGCAATTTGCTACTGGGGCTATAGTATCAGTTACACATAAAGCAGGATTTGTTTCTACTAAAGCTCGAGTGCTGCAAGAAGTAAAGTTTCCTGCTTGGTCCACAACCCAAACAGTCATCCATGTCCATCCAACTGTTCCTTCTGGAATGATAACAGCGTCTGTCGTCGGTGGAGGTCCTGTACTGACGCCTTCCGCAATAAAGTAAATCAGCGAGTCATTAGGCGTGCAATTATCACTAACAGATTGGAAGTCATAAATTGATTGTCCAGAAGCTATATAGTCAAGACCTGTGTATGGAAGAATGATATCTCCTTGGCATTGCATTACAGGTGCAATACTGTCATTTAAGCAAGGATCTACCGTTTGAGTTATAGTAATAGAAACGATACAGTTTGATTCATTTCCTGCTTCATCAACGACAGTCAATATAGTTTCTACAGTTCCCGAAGTACCTGCTGGATAGGTTACAATATTTTGATAGGGGTTTGGATCCGAACCGTCACTGACAAATAATAGGAGATTGCTATTGGAAGTACAATTATCACTAGAACCATTATTTATGATATCAGCTGTGACACTAAAGTCGTCAGTCGGGCCTAAATTGATAAACAAAGGACCTTGGCAAATGGCGATTGGGGCAATTGAATCTTGAAGACAATTATTATTTGAGTTAGAAGTAATTATAACAATGCAGGAATTAGAATTCCCTAAGAGGTCAACCACCCAAAGCGCAACGGTATCATTAATAGCGGAATTCGCAGGATACGTTATTGCAGTAGTAGTAGGAGGGCTTGTTAAACTTAGATCGGTAGAAATAAAGAATTGCAAATCAAATGTATCTGTGCAATTATCATTCGATCCATCGTCCAACGAAAACGCCGAAACTATTGTCGGTAAATCTGGTATGGTTGATATTTGTAAGTCAGTATCACAAATGGCAATTGGTGGAATTGAATCTGTGGTGCATTGAGCAAAAATATTTTGCTGAGTTCCGCTGATTAATAGTATCAGTAGGAGGTTTAATATTGTCTTTTTATAGTTCATCCTTTTTCAATTTAAGCTTTCCAAAATAAATGGACCGCTGATCATGGAAATTTTCGTTTTAGAATTCATGGTTTTTTAAAGCAAAATTCGCGAGGGAGCTTATTCCATATATCAAATATGCGAACGAAAAAGACCTAAGACAAAGACAAAAAATACTGTTTGTTGATGTAATTTGTGTATAGTTTATGCAAAAAGCACTATATTATTAGCTTAATTGAACTGTCTAATTGATTTAATTTGATTTAAAGATGTTTGAAAATCGATTTTTTAGGTGCTTAAAAGGGCTTTCAGCTACAGAATTGTCGGCTTTTAGACGTTTTTTATCCTCTCCCTACTTCAATTCACGAGGAGATCTACTCTTGGTTTTTGATCAAATGCAGTCAATAATCCAAGAGGATCAACACCTTACCAAAGAAATGATGTGGCAAAGGGTGTTTCCGGCAAAACCTTTTGTTGAGAAAGAGCTGAGACTTTTGTTGACCTATCTTCAGCGACTATTCGAAAAATTCATTGCTGTTGAAAATTTGGTAGGAAACAAGATTGAAATCAAATTGCAAACCGCCTCCTGGTACCGCACCAAGGGTTTTGACAAATTGCACAAGTCCACCTTGAAGGATACACAGAAGCAATTGGACGGACAATCTTTACGCAACGGAGAATACTTCTATTTCAGTTTTCAAAAGGAATTTGAAAATTACAGAATGTCTTCTCGATCCAAACCAGACTCCACGACCGATTTTCAAAAAGTGGTAGATAATTTCGATTTGGCTTTTTTAAGCATGAAACTTAGACAGTCTTGTTTAATGATGCTCCATGATTCCGTTTACAAATGGGGATTTGACCCAGGCTTTCTAGAACAGGTGTTTGAGTTTTTACAACAAAAAAAATTGATCGATATCCCAGCAATCAATATTTACTATTGTTGCTATCACATGATCAAATTTCCCAAAGAAGAAGTTTGGTTTCAAAAATTCAAAAAATCATTAGTCGATCATGGGCACTTATTTAAGAAATCAGAGATCCAAGATTTGTTTTTGCTTGCCGTCAATTATGGTATCCGAAAAGTAAATGACGGCCATCGAAATTATTTTCATGATATCATGGACTTCTATCGCATAGGGTTGAAGAATGAATATCTTATTCAAGAGGATGGATTCCTATCTCGATTCACCTATAATAATATTATCTCCACTGCATTGCAAATTGATCAAATAGATTGGGCGGAACAATTTATAGAAGATTGGACGCCAAGATTAGAAAAGCGTTTTCGAGAAAGAATGTATAGTTTTAATATGGCAAAAATAGCCTACGCTAGAAAGGACTATGATGCGGCCATTCCATTTCTGCAAAGATCAAACTATCATGACCTATTGCTTAATCTTGGAGCTCGAACTTTGTTGTTGAAAATTTATCATGAACTTGGGGAGTACGATCTTTTGCATTCTCATCTCGATGCATTTAATAGTTATATCCGGAGGAAAAAAGGATTGGGGTATCATCGTAAGAATTATCGAAATTTGATAAAATACACCAATCGGCTGTTGGCATTAAACCTTGGTGATCGAAAAATGGTCGGTAACCTCAAAGAGGCGATTAACAAGGAAGAAATATTAACGGAACGAGATTGGTTATTGAGTCGCTTGGCTGGATGACAGGTAAGTTGATTGATGTGCCGTTAGTATTTAATGTTAGCATTCAAATGGGCGTACATTAACACGCTACTGGATCCTTGATTTTCGTTAGATTTAATCTACAAACATAATTGCTCTTCTGGCGCTTTAGTACAATTTAAATGGTGTGCTGTTAGATACACCTTGTGATTCGCAAGATTTAATAACCTTTGTAGTTTAATGAAATAATCAAAGTCGGGTTCCTTGAACCGTGCCTTGTTTTTCCCATAACCAACTTTCCTACGCCAATTCTACATTTTAACGCATCTAAATGATAAGCTAAAGTCTCCTAACTAGTTGTTAATGATGAGTTTCCTACCAATTTCTCGACTACATTTGAAAAGACAATCGACTTATGGCCAATTTAAGTTTGTTTTTTAAAACCTATTCACTAACCTAAATTACTGTCTTATGAATTTAAGAGTATTTCTTACCACACTTTTTACTTGTTCCGTAATCGGGATATTTTTCGGACAATCCACTCCAATTTTGCAGGAAGATGGCAAAGTTGCCGAAATGACTTTTGAAGAAGTAACTTTCGAATATGGTCAACTGCTGCAAGGCGAAAAAATTAATAATGTTTTTGAATTTACCAATACGGGAGAAGTTCCTCTACTAATTACGGCTGCAAAAGGAAGTTGTGGATGTACTGTACCAGAGTGGCCCAATACGCCAATTCAGCCCGGGGAAACAGGGGAGATTAGGGTAGTCTTCGATTCGAAAGGAAAAAAAGGAAAGCAATCGAAAAGAGTGACACTCACTGCAAACACGAATCCCGCTCAAACATTCCTTACAATTAAAGGAGAGGTAATGATAGAGGAAGAAAAGGAATTGGTAAAAAATGAAAACAATCCGGCGCCTATCATTAAGAACGAGAAAGTAAACGTAGAGGACTATTTGGTGTATCCTAATCCTACGGAAGACGAGTTAAGAATTGCTTTGAAAAATGTAAATGGTCAATCCACACAAATTCAAATATTTGATCAACTCGGTGCTTTGAAAGCACTTAAAGTATTAACTCCGACGGAAGGAGAAAATATTCTTTTTGATGTGAGTGATTACCCTCCTGGAAAATACGCTGTATCCATAAAAGTGGAAGGAAAAATGAGAGTAGCTAAACAAGTAACAATTCTTTAAACACAAAGCTGCAAGTCGTGACCTAAATTAGGAATATGACTTGCAGTTTTTTCTTGCGTTTGTGCAAATAGTCTCCAAAATCTGAAGGAGATAAACTTACTTGTCAAAAATGTAATGTCTCGGTGAAAAAAGGCGCTTAGAATTATCTGATAAAAAATATAAAATTTATCGCTCGATCAATACCCGCTCAACAAAAGTTTCTTCTTCCGTATTAATGGTAATTAAATAAATGCCATTGACAAGACTTTCAGGTAAAGTAATTTGTGCGGAAGATGCGTTTATGATCTTCTTATACACAAGCTGCCCTAATGTATTTATCAATTGAATATTTGTTAGCTCGAGAGCAGATTCGATATGGATACTATTTGAAGTTGGATTTGGGAAAATTCTCGGGCGACTAGTTGGTTGAATTGTTTCGCTTAGGTCTGTTGTCAATTCGAAATCTTCATCGTAGATATTGCAATTGTTTGAAAGCCCCGGAAGATTATTATCTATCCAATTCGCTCTCTGTATTAGTCTAGTGCTCAAAGTATTAATCACCGAAGCATAAGTAGTGGCAGTTGCAAAATAATCAGGATTCGGCCAATTATATTGACCTAAGATTTGCCAGCGCTCGAAATTTCTAGCTGCCGGTTCTGCAAGAATCGTTGCCATGGAATCTATAGTCGTAGTGAGACTTTGATTACTCAAAAATGATCCGCGCAATTCTTCCCAACGACAATTCAACGCTTCTATGAAAGTTGCGTCTCCAAGAAATCTATCCCACCAAAAAGGAGAGTTTCCTGGACATTGATAATACAACCAGCCAGCGATATCATCCCCGCTGCAATAATCTCCATTGCCAAAAGCTAGGTTGAAATCCCAGAATGGCCCGGCGTGTACTTTCCCATTTTTCTTCTTATGGAAATAAGTACTTAGTCGATAGGCATCTACATTTTTACTCAATTCATTCAATATAAATGCATCAATAAAAGAACGTAGATTTATATATTCAGAGTAATGTTTTCCATTAGGGTGTATTCCATTGTTCGCAATAATGGCTCGTTCAAAATCATCGAAATACTGCTGGATATATTCCTTTTGCTCAGGAAGGATATCTTCTTGATTAGGATAGTAATATTGAAAGTAAAGTTTATTGGTATTGCTTTGAATGTTGTAATTCGAAAACCATCCGTCATAAACTCCTTTGTCAATTCTTACGATGTACCCACCGGTAAGATCTTCCCCACTGATATCGGCCGAGTCAAGTTTTGCAATATCCACTCGGTCATTATCTCTCTTTATTTTTTCCATCAAGACATATACTCCTTGGTATGCATCGTTGATTGTTAATTCTACATATTCTGTCCTACTGGCGTACTGTCCCATTTGATTGCCAAATTTCATGGCCAAAACATTGTTCATCAATGTCTTGTCAGAGTATGGACCATATAAAATGAAATCTTCTTCTTTTGGAAAATCTAAAAAGCTGGTGTCAATATCGTTTTGATTGCCATCCCACATTTCTATGGCGTAAGATTTTTTATCAAACTGCGAGGAAGATTCTCCTCGAATTTTTATCCCTACATTTCCCACATACTCATTGGGTATTCCAGTAAAACTATTTTCCATCCCTGGACCATTATTTACGATACCGAATTCAGCGTTGATTTTAAAACTGCCATTGATCGATTGCCCCAAAGTATTCACTTTGACTACTGGAAGGTTTGAGCTACCAAAACTCACGGGTGCATTAAACCAAGATGGGGTAGGGCTGTAGTTCGATGAATTGTTATTTATACCTACTGATAAAACTGGGAGTGCAGAAAAATCTGAAGAACTGATGTTTTCATTATGCACTTGAACGGCCAAGATATTCGTACCCTCGTTCAATAAAGTTAGATTGACTGGATATCCGTCAGGTGTTCCTCCCGTGTATAAGACTGCTTCGTGAAAACCGCTGCTGGGTTGATTGTAAGCTGGTGGAATTCCATTCACAAAAGATCTAGCGATCTCTACTCCGTTCAGATAGGCTACAAATCCATCGTCGAAGTCCATATTAAAATACACTTCTTCGATATCATCAAGCTCCACTACTTCAAAAGTAGTCCTTAAAAAAACAGAGATGGTGGTTGGGATGATAGTAGCATCATCGTCGTCATTATAGCCAAAGCCAGATGGTCCAGTGTTCCATCCTATCGAATTATAATTTAAGGTTTTCCAGGCGGATGGCAATTCGGTAGTTGGAAGCGAATATTGCCAATTGTGACCTGGTGGAATGATACTCTCCCAATGGTCAATCTGTGCATTAGCACCAACCGAAATCAATAACCCCAAAATCACGATCAAACGACTCATAGTCCAAGTATAAATTTAATACTAGATTAAAACGGTGAAATAGCCCTGAAGTTTAGGAATGTAGAGGTCAAAACGTAGTTTTTACGTTAAACAAATTCGCTATCATCCAGAAATTCGAAGTCCACGAGATTTAATGAATTGGTTCTAAGTATTGATTTGGACTCGATTAGGCGATCTAATTCTAGTTGTCGACCTTCAAAATAGCCAATATCTATAC
>CALGJW010000045.1 GCA_937930025.1 uncultured Saprospiraceae bacterium
ATTTAATTCTTAATAAATTATTGATTACCGAACAAAATTAACCAATATTGCATAAGAATGCCGAATATCCGGTTACTACAAGACTACCCAGAGAGGAAGCCATCATAGGAATAATGCAATTTGTCGTGAAAGTACTACGTCAAGTCTACTACAAGACTGAAAAGCAAGTTTTGGCACATTGTAGCCCTAGTGCAGTATTGAAGTTATTGTATTCTTTTTGCCTATTTTTTTGGCTCAGCCCTCTTATCGGTCAGCACAACAACCTAAGTAGCCCATTTGTAGCAAATTTCTCAAAAACGGCTTACTCGGGTGGTTCCCAAAATTTTAATATTCAGCAGGCAAGGAATGGCATGATGTATTTTGCCAATAATGAAGGATTGCTCACCTTCGATGGCACAGACTGGGAATTGTTCCCATTGCCTAACAAAACCAGAGTAAGGTCTATTTATTTAGTAGAAGACAGGATTTATACGGGTGGGCAAGGTGAGATAGGATACTTTCAACCTAACCAACATGGCATACTGAATTACCATAGTCTAGTAGACAAATTAGATGCTAATAATCGCCAATTTTCAGACGTTTGGGATATTTTTTTCATAGACGGGATTGAATATTTTAGAACGGAAAAAGAAATCTATAAGATTGATGGTGGTTCAGTTTCAAAACTTACCTCTCCGGCCACTATCAGTTTTACTGTTGTCTACCAAGATACTATTTACGCCATGTTACGTGATTTGGGATTATATCGAGTTGAGCAAGAACGTTTCGTTCCCATTGTGGAAGAAATACAATTTCAGCAAGATCAGCTAATAACCCAAGCAACTAACGACAAAGGGCTATTTATTCTTAGTCAAAAAGAAGGCATCTGGCAATTGAAAAGAGATAAGCTAATTCGTTGGACCACTTTAGCCGACGAATATTTCCAAGAACATAGGATTAGATCTGCTGCTTTTCTTAAAAACGGTTTATTAGCCATTGGGACTGAAACCGGGGGGGTGGTTTTGTTGGATAAAAGCGGAAGGCCTATGCAGATAATAAATAAAGATAATGGACTTCAAAATAATTTCATTCTTTCCATTAAGGAAGATAGACGAGGTCAGATTTGGCTAGGTTTGGACAATGGGATTTCCCAGCTTTTGACAAGTCAGGACTTTGGGTCTATTGTTCCAGATGGCAATCTTGAAGGAAAAGCTTTTGCCGCCTGTCTTTTCAAAGGGCACTTATACTTAGGCACAACCAATGGACTTTATGTCAAGCCTTGGCTTCCTTACTACACCCCGCTAAAAGACCTTTCTTTTGAATTAATCCCAGGAACGGAAGGTCAAGTTTGGGGATTAAATGTAGTCGGTGATAATTTATGGTTAGCGCACAACAATGGAGCTATTTTAATTGAGGGAAAAATGGCATGGAACATTTGGGACAAGCGTGGAACTTGGAAATATGTCCCTATGCAAAATAAAATTATTGTTGGAACCTACCAGGGAATCATTACACTGGAAGAAAAAAACGGTAACTGGATTGCTAATTCTTTTGTTGATGAGTTTAACGAATCCTCAAGAATTTTAGAAGTCGCTTCTTCCAATGAAATTTGGATCTCCCACCCCTATCGCGGAGTTTTCAAAATTAGTTTTGACAATCAACTTGAAAACATTTTATCTCTCAATAAATACGGTGCAGAAAAAGGGGTCAGCCTTGAATTAAACAACTATATTTTTTCTATCTATAATAATTTTCTGATCGGGACTGAATCTGGAATTCTTAAATATAACAAAGACAAAGACTCGTTCGAACCATTCAACGAATACAGTGAATATTTGGAAAGTGACAGTTGGATACAGCGATTGTATGAAGATCGAAAGGGGAATATTTGGTATGTTAAAAACAACATTCCAGGCTTGCTTAGAATTACTGATGTTGGGCTAGATAAAAAAGTTGAACAAATCGAATTTTCGGACTTGAAACAAGACTTGGTTGGTGGTTTTGAACTCATCTACCCATTGGACAACAACAATACTTTTATAGGAACAGAGAAGGGATTTGTTCATTTGGATCCAAGTAAAACTAGCTTAACAGATACAGCTGCAGAGGTTGCTATCTACCATGTGACGATAAACGACTCTCTCGTTTATTCCAATAAATATCACACGGCTTTTTCAAACAACGATGAAGCATACAGTTTTTCATCCTCTTCCGAAACCGCTTATTTCAATTTTGGATCAATAAACCTACTTCCTTCCAATAAAATTTCATACCGGCATCAATTAAAAGGAACTAGAGCGGGATGGTCCAACTGGAATAACAAAAGAGAAAAAGAATTTACAAATCTATCACATGGTAGCTATGAATTTATGGTTCAAGCAAAAGACGAAAAAGGAAATATAAGTTCAACAGCAAAATATTTATTTGAGATCGAAGCCCCTTGGTATGCTAGCACTATGGCAAAAGTGTTCTATACCCTTTTGTTTCTTTTAGCCCTTTCTGGATTAATCCTTGTCCCAAGATCTAGATTTGAAAAAGAAAAAGCGCAAATGGAAACTGCCTATAACTCGGAAATAGAAAAAACACAGGCCGAACTTATTATACTACAAAACGAAAAATTAGAGTCCGATCTAAAATTCAAAAATAAAGAGCTAGCCTCCGCAACCATGCATTGGGCGCAAAAAGGGGAAATGCTGCGAGGTATAAAAAACCATTTGGATAAGATTATATCTGATAAGCCAGATAACAGTCTAGTATTTAAGAGCCTTAGAGCTTTAGTTCGAAGTATTGAACGAGATACACAGTTAGATGATTCTTGGGATCAGTTTTCCAAACATTTTGACGAAGTCCATTCAAACTTCCTAAAACGCTTAAGGGAGGCCCATCCTGCGATTAGCAATAATGACCTTAAACTTTGTGCCTATTTGAAAATGAATCTTAGCACCAAGGAGATAGCACCCTTGCTAAATATATCTATTCGAGGAGTAGAGGCCAGCAGGTATCGACTGCGAAAAAAAATGAACTTGAGCAAAGAGGTCAATTTAACCGATTATATCATTGGTTTTTAAGCAAATCAAATATTTCTCGACTACTCTCATTCCAACTATAGAAAAATAAAAAAGCAGCTCAACCAAAGATCGAGCTGCATTCAAATATTACCTAAGTTAAATCTAATATTTTTGAGCGCTGAATTTCTAACTCATCGTTCAAAAATCCAATGGACAGTTAAGACTTGCTTTACGGCTGTTTCTAAAGGGTTGGAATTTAGGATCAGTGGAAAATTGAATTCGAGATTTAAAATTCAATTCCTATTTTTGGTAGTGACAAGGTACTCGGTAAAGTGATTTTATGTCTTTGGTATTCTTTCAAACTTCTATAATTTCCGTTCAATACAACTTTTCTGCTAAGTGTTTTCCCTTAAAAAAACCAAAAAATTGAACCTTACCGATCACATAATAGTCTAATAGCTAAATTGTTTTTTAATCTTTTACCATTAAGCTATATCCCAATGGTCTCCTTATATTGGAAAATTATTACATGCATATTGTACTGATATGCTTTAATCAATTGTTTAGTATACGTTAGACTTGCTGCTGTCTATTTTTAATAATGAATAAGTTAAATACCAGTTTTAAACCTCATTTCTTACTATCGTTGTTCCTATCTGTTTGGTTGGTGGTTTTTCTAATATTTATAGCGCCCTTTGACACCTCCGATTTAAGCTTAGAAATTCGAATAAAGCTAATGCCTGCCTATGGGTTAATTTTGCTCGTTTGCTATTCTATCTTGATACCCATCCAGAAATGGCTATATAATTTTTTTAAAGGATGGAATTTTTTCTTGGAGATGGGAATAATCCTACTTCTTTTCACCCTTACCCTATTTGCGAATTTCGCATACTATCGAACACCCATGGTAAATGGAACCGCAGATTTCGTTCAATTTGCGCAAAGTATATTCTCTCCCATTTTCTTCCTCATTGTAGGAATAATAATATTTGCTCGATGGTTGCTGTATAAACTTTTACCACCCAAAGTATCTTCTGATAAAATACTACTGCTTGGCACAAACAAACTAGATAGTCTTCAAGTATCTACTAGTCAAATTGTATGTGCTTTGGGTGCTCAAAACTATGTAGAAGTGCATTACCTCCTCCAAGGAAAAATGAACAAAAAGTTGCTGAGGACCACTTTGAAGGAAATAAAGCAGGCGGTTCCAGATTTGATTCAAGTCCATCGCTCAAATCTTATCAATAAAGAGCATTTTTCTCATTGGATTGGTTCAAATTCCATAAGCCTGCTAGGTCTTGAAATTCCAGTTTCGAAAAATTATCGCGAAATTTTGAAATCCCAACTTGAAACTCGTCCCTAGGAAACCGATTTTCGTCCCAAACCCGTTATTTACTATAGCTTTTGAAGGAGTTATCTCGTTAATTAGCAAAGAGAATTAACTCTATTATCAAGCTAAAATAATTTCCAATGAGAATTTCAATGTTCGTTTTGACCCTATTATTCGCCTTACAGCTGACCGCTCAGGACAATTCTTCTAACCAACGTTCAGAGGCCTTACTTGAAGAAGCTGTTAACAAAGACCATTGTGTCGGAATCGCGGCTACCTATTCTATCAAAGGAGAAACGATCTGGGAAAGTGCCACTGGTTTGGCCAACACTGAAAACGGCACTCCCTATCAATTAAACACAAGGAACAGAATTGCCTCTATCTGCAAACCAATGACGGCAGTTGCTATTATGCAACTGGTTGAAAATGGAAAACTGGTTTTAGATGATAAAGTGGTAGAATACCTACCCAAATTCCCGGTAACCAATATCACTATAAGACACGTGCTAAATCATAGTTCTGGAATCGGCGCCTATAAGAATGGTAAGGAAAGAGAAAATTACACCAATTACAAAAGCTTCCAAGATGCTATAGATATTTTCATTGAACGAGATCTTTTGTTTGAACCTGGAACTGCTTTTGGATATTCAAGTTATGCCTACAACGTTCTTGGATTGATTATCGAAAAGGTCACAGAATTGTCCTTCGAATCCTACATGCAAGAAAATATCTGGAAACCTGCAGGAATGCTCGATACTGGAATTGACAGATTCGGGGAAAAAGGAATGGAAAAATCTAAGTTGTACCACAAGAATAGCAAAGGAAAAATTAAGTCCGCGAAAGAAACAAACCTTAGCGACCGTATTCCTGCAGGTGGTTGTTATTCTACAACGCCCGATATTCTAAAATTTGGTAACGCTGTATTAAATGGCACTTTAATTTCTATCGAAAGCGTCTTACTGATGCAAGAAAATTTGGGCCTCAAGAAAGAAGGCAACGGCTACGGCTTAGGCTGGTACCTATATGGAGATAATAATAAACTAGGAGTTATCTTTGGCCACAATGGAGCTCAATTAGGCACTTCTTCTTGGCTTTTATTAATCCCTGAAAAAGAAGCCGTTGTCGTTGTGATTTCCAATACTTCCGGAGCGCTAAATGAAACTTTCGCTATTGCGATGGGGCTTTTCAAGGAAATAAACTTAGCCGTAAATAAATGAAGCAAAAAATTTTCAATCGCATCATTCAGCTATTAGATCAACAAATTCAAACTGCTGAATCTGCTATCGCTTCTGCGATTGAATCCCGGGACAATGAAACCAAAAGTTCGGTAGGCGATAAATACGAGACAGGGCGAGCGATGATGCAATTGGAACAACAAAAAGGAGAGGTGCAATTAGCAAAGGCAATTACCTTAAAAAAAACCGTTGAACAAATTAATCTTGAACAAAATTTTGATGCCGCCCGTTTCGGCGCACTCGTTCACACAACTAACGGAATTTTCTTTTTATCTATAGGAATGGGGAAGGTGAAAGTCGCTGAAGAGGTTATTTTAGTGATTTCTATGAGCTCACCAATAGGACAATTAATATTGGGTAAAAGAAAAGGAGAGCAATTCATTTTTCAAAAACGAGAGATCACAATTTTAGCGATTATTTAAGATTTATTCCGGCAAAAAAATGACCGAGTGAATTTATATTCACCCGGTCAATCAGGCATAGTATTTTGTCTTAACAAATGGAAAATCCGATCTTTGTGGAAGAAAGAATATTTCACCAAACTTTCGAAAGAGAAGTAAATCTACGATCAATTAATAAATGATTTGCTGCAAGTTGCAAATGAATGCCTATAAATTAATCATAGACAATCATATGCTTCTCGTTCTCACTTAACATTGCTGGAAATTAAAGGCATTCCTTTATTGACGCAAAGCAATTATTTTTTCAACCCGCGCTTTAACCCAATTTGCCGCTTGCATTGATTCGTATTTATTCAAAATATCATTCATCTCGCTCTTAATAAAATTTGGAGAAATAAATTTTTTCATCAACGTTCTACTGGCCCGTATCAAATTAGCAATTGCCAGTTTTTTATATTTGGATTGCCCTGATAATCGAGCAGTCCATTTCTCAAATGAGTCAAAGTAATTAAACAATAAGGATTGATAAGTTTTATCTATTAGCGCTAAGTCAAAATAGATCTGCATATTTAGAATGCGGCCCATAACTCGAAAGTGAGCAGACTTAAATTCATATTTAGAAAATAAATCAAGGCAGAATAACAACTTTTTTTGATAATAGGATGTATGAATCTTTGCCCAGCCTAAAGCATCGGTCCGGAAACTTTCAGAAAGATTACTACTATATTTATTTATAACCAAGTTGGAAAATTCGAAGTCACCAACAGAATTGCTCACCGCAATAATTCCGCTAAACGTGACATGCGTCAAAATTCCTTCATGTATTAGCAAACCTGTTTCTAATCCAAATTTATAATGAGGTAACATCTCTTTCAAATCCAAGCGTTTGGATTTCGCGAGAAAAGAAAAATCATTTAGAAATAAGTGATAATGAATTTTCCTTTCTTTATGATTAAGATGATTACACTTTTCATAAAAATATTCTAAACATTCCTTAAAAGCATGAGTCATATTCTTGCGCGTATAACTAAATCGCCGACGATATAATTCAATTGACGGATGGGAATTTCCCTCAGCCATGGCTTTCCAATTTTCTAATTCCTTGGAATTATCTATAGGGTTATTTCTTAAAATTCGATTTCGAATTATTGCATCAGAAATCAAATAAGCCTTTTCCACCAGAAAGATTGTGTCCAAATGATTTTTCATTTCTTCCACATAATTTGATTCCCCTAAGTATCTCGTGGCTTCTATAGGGTGTTGATAAACCCTCCGATTCATTTGATAAAGGAAGAATTGTTCTTCTAAGTTTGGCCTTTCATTTTTGTTGACGGACCCAAGGGCTTTTATGGCGCTTTTATAAAACCAATTATCTAAGCTTCGGGATTGGAATTCAATTGAAAGTCGTTCTTGATGAAGTATTTTGTCTTTAGCGAAATTGTTATAAACAAGAAATTGTTCTGCAGCTAAATATCCTTCTGACAAGATATTATTCATACGGCGATCACTGTATTTTCCTTTTGGCTGAATTTTGCCAAACAGTTTTTCTTTTGTTAAGTTGGGCTGATCAAAATCAGGATGGTATTTAAGAGACTTACTTATAAGCGGAATTAGCGTCCTATTAGTGTTAAACCAAGGGGATTTTAGCCATACCTCAAAGCTATCCAGCTCTTCTGCGGAAAATGTCTTCAACAATCTAAAGAATTTTAGATTAGAAAGGATAGGTTTTTTGATGGTAATCACTTAACAATAGAGTATTGATTATCAATCAAATATAATCTATTTTACCATTAAATATTATATTTTTTAATGGTAAAGTCTCAATATTGTACTTGTTGAAATCAAGGTATTATTGACATTTTTGAGACATAAATTTATTGCCCAAGTAATGATTCACGCAATGGATTTTATTAAATTAGGGAAATATCCAACAGTCAATGGCTTATCAAAGGCTGTAGGTATATCTACAGTCAGTTATTTTATTAGGCAATTTGAAAAAGAATTTGGCCAAAAGCCAATGCATTTTTTAAGGGAGAAAGGCTGACTTTAAACAATTTTTATTACTCAGAACTATACGTAGCATGAAATAATTTGAATACATTCGCCTCTAGAAATCTAGGTTAGATCATAACCACCTCACAAATACTCACAAATAAATATTTACTGTAAAATTGCCTATTCAGTTTTACGAAAATTCAATGCTGCTCCCCAAGCTTAATATGCATTGTATACAATCTAAGAAACCAAAAAATCATGAAATTAGCATTGGCTAATCAGGTATTGCTTGTCTTCTGTTGTCTTGCTTTGTCACCTACAGATTTATTGGCAAACTCCGCTCCTAACGAATCAATGGGTAAACGTCTAGTTGAAGCAGAAAGACACCTAAATGCATTCAACAACGATAGCGCCAATATTGTATTAACTGAGCTAGTGGTTGAATTAGAAAACAAAAAACAGCTTGACAGTCCGTTTGGAATAGAAGTTCAGTTAAGGCTTGCAGAAGCAATTGAAAAAGACGATCAGGATGAAATAGCCATTCAAAAATTATTGGGCTTAATAAAAATTGCAGAAAAGAATAAGCAATGGTCCGCCTTGATCGAAACGCATCTCTCCCTTGCAAGGTTGTATGAAAAAATTAATCGCCCTGAACAATGCCTTGAACATCTGAGGCATTCTCGGAATTTAATAAAACGGAAAAATGTTGATCAATTGTATCCTCGTTTTGCAGTACGCATCTCTTCTTATCATCGCATCTATGATAATCGAGATTCTTCTATTTTCTATGCAGAAGAAGTATTAAGAACGGCACCAATTTACGAAGAGCATAATCATGAGGCTGTGGGTCATATGCTATTAGGTATGCTGAAGAGCCAAGATTACAAAAAGTCTGTAGAACTTTTCCAAAAAGCAGGAAATACATTCACCGCTATCGGAGATTTTGCAGGCGCCAGTTATATTCACAATAATTTAATGCGTTTGCATTTTGAAAACCAAGCATTTGACCTTGCTTTAGCTGAAAGTAATTTAACCATCAAGGCTGCTCAAAAAGCCATCAAAAATGGCCATGAAGATGATCACGCCATTTCCGGTGCTTACAAATATCGTGGGAATATTTATCATCAACTTGGACAATCCGATTCTGCATGGACTTACATCAACAAAGCCCATAAAATGGAAATGGAAAACATTGCTTCAATTAACCATTCAAAAGTTGTTGAAATAGATGCTCGCTACAACGATGAATTAAAAGAGCAACAAATAAAAGAGCAACAACTTATTATTCAAAAAGAACAGGAACGAAAAAGTAAAATTATTGCCTTTGTTTTGTTGATTTTGTGCTTTTCTGGGATTCTATTTTACTATTACTTGAGATTAAAAAAAGCGAACGAATTAACTTTACAACAAGCAGATCAAATTTCTAAAACTAACGAAGAACTTTCTTTTTCTCTTGAACAACAAATCATGTTGCAAGGAGAAGTACACCATCGTGTAAAAAACAACCTACAAGTCATTGTTAGTTTGCTCGAACTTCAAAAAGAAGACATAGAAGATGAAAATGCCAAAGCGAGCTTAGACACTATGGCTAACCGAATTTACAGCATGGCAGCCATTCATGAAATATTGTATCAGAAAAAAGGAGATGAATTGGTCAACCTACTGGATTACGCGCGGAACCTATGTAATCATTTTAAATCTTTTTCTGAAGCACAAAAGCAACCGATTTTTCAAATCGATATAGATGAAAAATATTTTAACCTAGCTACTTTAATGCCGCTGGGAATCATTCTAAATGAATTATTAACTAACAGCTTAAAATATGCGGGTTCCATCACTGAGCAATTAAAAATCAACCTTTCATTGACGAACGATGAAGACGGTTTTTGCTTAAGTTATCGTGATAATGGACCAGGGTTTCCTGCTGGAGTGATTGTAGAACGTGAAGGCGGACTTGGAACCTATCTGCTAAAAAGCATGAGCAGGCAGCTCAGCGGAAGATTGGAAACCATTAACGATCGAGGGGCTGTTAGTCACATTTATTTTAAAGAAAAAAATAATTTTTAAATGCCATATAAGATATTAATAGTTGAAGACGAGGTTTTAATTGCTGACACAATCCAGCGTTATCTAGAAAGCAAAGGACATGAGGTCGCTGGTACTGCAATCAGCTTTGAAGAAGCCATAGAACAATATCATCAAAACAAACCAGATTTGGCCTTGCTGGATATTCGATTAAGCGGAACGAAAAATGGAATAGACCTAGCTCATTTTTTAAATTCGCAAAAAATTCCAGTCCCTTACATTTTTCTTACCTCACAGATGGACACTTATTTCATTGACCGCGCCAAAGAAACTTACCCCTTGGGCTATCTTTCAAAACCAATACAAAAATATTCTCTTCTGTCTACGATTGAAATTTCAATGCACAATCTCATGGCATCCAAAACTATAGAACCTACAATAAACTTAAATATTGGCTTTGAAAATCGAATGATAAAAATTAAAGACATTCTTTTCATTAAAGCGGATCATATTTATGTGAAAATCTATCTAAGTGGTGGCGAAGAAGTCATGCTGCGTAGTTCAATAAAGGAAATTCTCGAAAAACTACCAGAGAAACAATTCGTGCAAACACATAGAAGTTTTGCCATAAACACCAACCAAGTTGGCCAATGGGATAACGATGAAATTCAAATTCAAGGAAATTTCATTCCGTTGAGTAGATCAAGAAGAAAAATAGTACAGGAATATTTAACTTCCAACTAACAACTTTTAAATAGATTTATCATAGGCCTCTTTCAACCAACCTACTAATTCTTTGTCTACTTGGTTTACGTTTGTGAGTTGCACGCGATGGCTGCACATCGTTCCAAAGGGGCCAGAGTTTTCTAAGCGTCCAGCTGTTGGTTTATCTTTAATTTTTAAACCCAAATCAATTCTTGTTTTTGTGGCTGGCTTAACTAATGCAAATTGTCTTTTGCGTATGAAACTAACGCTCGTTTTTTTAGGCGTTACGATTACGTCTTTTCCAAACTTTTTCATTGATTTAAGAAGCTTCTCATAGATTGGGAGTAAAAGTTCTTTACCCTTATATTGACTTACTACCAAATCATTTGGTTCCTGCTTTTCTTCTTTGGATAAAGAAACAATAGTGTTTGCAAAGCCATGGGTCACTCCATGCTCAGTTTTTAAAAACTTAACTCCCTCCCCATGTTTGGCAAAGTTTTTTTTCGCTAATATATTTTTCCATTCGGCTAATGACTTGCCAGTTTTCTCTGGCATATTGTCAATCATTGTTTGCAATGCTTTTTCCATTTTTAAAGGTATGATATGAATAAATGAATTTGAAAGTTAATGAGAAAGCAGAGTATTTAGGAATGCTACTATAGATTTAATTTTTTGATATATTCGACATTATTTATGTGTTATATAAAATTTATGATTTGAAACGATCTTAAAGATTATTGAAACGATTTTTAAGCTCTAACAGCATTTTGGTTACTACCTTGTGATTCTACCCCATCTATGCCTATAAGCAATTCAACCTATTCCTAGATTAGAAAAACACTTTAAAATACTCAAATCATGAATTACAAAACTAAACTTCTGAACACCTTTCTGGTCACCTTGCTTTTTACCAATGTAATACTGGCAAGTGGCACCTTGACAGGAAGCAAGAGTAATTTTTCTGACATCAAATTGCACTCAAATTCCGAGTTACTGGTGATGGAAGTAGACTTAGAAATGAGCATTTCCCAGTCAACAGAAAATCCTTCAATTTGGAATACTTATTCCGTTACTGCTACAATTACTAATACTGGTTCAGCAACCGCAACCGGTATAACCGTTGGATTCGTTAAGCCGGCTGGTGTTGTTTATTCAGGAGGAAATGAATATTCGGCCAGCCAAGGAAGCTTTAAACCATATGGTAATGAAGAATGGACTGTTGGTTCGATAGCCGCTGGTAACAGTGCAACAATAACTTTTAATCTTTTCTCTAAGGTGACAAATGCTGGAGCAAGTTACGTTCAAGTTTTGTCAGCCGACCAAGACGATCCAGATTCCACTCCAAGAAATGGTACGCCTCCTACGCCGAACGAAGATGATGAGGCAAGCACTTCCGAAGGTCCTCCTTCAGGACAATTCGCCGACCTTAAATTAGCAGATTTTCAAGGTGATTTTGACGCTAATCCTGGCGATGTCAATGAATTCGTTTTTGTGCTAATAAATAGTGGTAACACCACAGCAACTGGAGACTATGATATCACTTTTTATTTAAGCGATGATTCCCAATTAAGTGGCGATGATCTTGAAGTTGGGAATATTATTACTGGTAACACGCCAGTTGGTCAAATTCAAGGAGTGCAAGCAGCAATTACAGTTCCTGGCAATATGACTACAGGTAATTACCAACTCATTGGATTTGTAGATAGTGAAAATGCAATTGTAGAATCGAATGAAACTAACAATCTTTATCTAAGAAATTTCTCAATCGAAGTGCCGCCCACCAGTAGTCCTGACGACTGTAGTTTCGAAACCGACCCTTTTGATTACGGCCCACAGTCCTATACTATTTTTAATGGATACAATAGGTTCTCGGGGTATTCCTTTGAAAAACAGACAACCAACAACACTGGCCTTGGTGTTAGCAATGATTTCCTTACCGTCAATTATGATTTCGAAGGAGAAGTTATACAAGTCGATAACGTGACCCGACAATCTCGCAAATCTGCCTTCAGTTATTCATCTGATGGACCTGTTGTTACAATAACAGAAACACGTTATACCGGTGACATTAACTGGACAACAGAATTTGCAATCCAAACGACTGGTCAATTTGACCAATTGGTTAATTTGGCCACTTATACATCAGGGTCTTCAGGCTACTTCGTTATTGGAAGCTATCGAAATTCAGATTCAGGCAACTTTATCTTTTTCACTTTAGAATTGAACCAAAACGGAAATATTTTAAAAGAAGTCTACGACCAACTACCTTCAATCAATGTTGACTACCCAGGATTCGGAGCATTCTTTCAAGCTAGGGATAATTATATAGTTGATCTGTTTCCTAGTAATGGTTGTCTAGCCTTTTTGGGGTTTTCAAAAGATGATATTACCTTAAATTGGTCAGTAAATCACGCCTGCGACTTGCCTTCAAATGATGTAGCTGACATCCAAATTAGCAAAGATGGTAACTATATTTATGCGGCCCATCGAAACAACTCCCAAGCACTGCTTACTAAGTTTGATGCTACGACTGGTGACATTGCCTTTGATGTTAATTTGAGTAGACTATATACTGCCAACAACGATTTTTTTGTCACTTCCTTCTTCAAACAAATTCTGCAGTTACAAGATGGCAGTATTGTAACTGGACATGCTTATAGAGATTTCAATCAAGGAGGTGAATATTTTTTCGCTTTTGGAAAAATCACTGCTTCCGGTGATTTGGTTTGGTATAATACTATTCCTGGATTTAGGACTTTTCGGCCACAACTAGAATCACCTGAGGGAGGAATTGTTTTTTCAGAAGATTCTAGAGATCAATTCAACTCCAATGGTAATGAAATTAGTTTGCTAAAAGTAACTTCAACAGGTCAACTTAATCCGGAATGCGGTGGAACCCCTCCTGGTGGAAATCCATTAGGTTGTGATTTTGAATATACCTTTTCAAATGGAACATTGACGATCACAGGAGCAGGTTTTGACAACCCCCATTATAAGATAAAAGTATACAGCCCGTCCTGGTCATTGGTTACGCAGTGCACGGACAACTGTTCCAATCCTTTTGTAATAAATGACCTAAATCAATCCGGTAATTATCATGTGGAAGTTTATGCCATCAATGAAAATTGGGTAACGACTTGTAACAACATCACAGATGTCTCAGATGACAGTTCAATTGATCGTCTACAAACTGAAGAGGATAAACTTGTCCTTTTTCCAAACCCGGCAATTGAGTATTTAAATATTGCCATTTCAGATTTGGAAGGTGTGGAATCATTTTTCATTCAAAACGGAATGGGGCAAAACATCTATCAAATGAAAAAGAATCAATTGGAGCGAAATTTTGAAATTCCTATTAGCCATCTAAATGCAGGAATGCATATAGTTGGATTACTTTATGACAATGGAAAAGTTGTTGCAAAGAAATTTATTAAAGTGGATTAAAGTAATCCTAAAAATAAATTAAAGAAGGTGCTGCCGAGTGATTGGTGGCACCTTTTTTATAGAGGAAAGTGAAGAAAAAATATGGCCTTTTACCAATTATTTGTTGCTTTCAAGTACTTAAAAAAAGATACCTTGCTTATAGCTAAAAGCAACCCTCTTTTTTTATCTGTGTCTATCAATCGGACATCATTCTTAACCTTAACTTAGAATACAATGCACCTCTCTCTCAAAGCTTTATTATTCGCTGCCATTTTCCTATCACAGTTCAATTTATCTGGCCAAAACTATACAGACAGCTTAGATCTTGTCCTCACCGAAGTGGCCAAGAGTGAATCCCTCACTGGCTTTTCAGTTTGTATCATCAGAGACCAAGAAGTAAAATACAGCAAAGGATTTGGCTTGGCTGATGAAAAAAGTGGAAGAAAGTATACAACTCAAACCATTCAGAACATTGCATCCATTAGTAAAACTTTTATTGGCGTTTCGTTAATGAAGGCTCAGGAAATGAATCTTTTAAATTTAGATGATCCCATCGAAAAATATTTACCCTACAAGATTATCAACCCTAAATTTCCAAATAATAAAATTACTATTCGTCATTTGGCCACCCATACCAGTTCGCTAAAAGATCCCGAAGACTACGAACGCGCTTATATTTTTGAAGAAAAAATTGTACTTGAAAAAGAGGTGAAACTTAAGGGCTTAGATAAAATGATCGAACTATACAATAGTAATGTTCGAGTTGGTCTTGATGACTTTATAAAAAGTATTTTTCATGTCGACGGAAAATATTACAGCAAGAAAAATTTCTTAAAGAAAGCACCGGGGGAAAAATTTTCTTATTCCAATATTGGCGCTGGGATGGCCGCCAGGATTATTGAATTAGCCTCAGGGATGTCCTTCAGTGCGTTTACCCAGAAGCACATCTTTGATCCTTTGGAAATGAATAACTCAACCTGGGAATTAGCCAAAGCGGATCGTTCCATGAAAGCCACCGGGTATTTAGTTCCAGGCGTTCCGCTTCCACACTATGAGCTGATCACCTTTGCAGACGGCGGATTAATAACCAGTATTGACGATCTTGGTAAATTTGCGCTAGAAATGATGAATTGCTATGCAGGAAAAGGAACTATTTTGTCAGAAGTACAAGCCAAAGAAATGATGACTCCTTATCTAAAAGACGCAAAAGAAAAATATGGCATCTTTTGGGCGATATCTTCTTCAGGACTAAGTAGGGGACATAGTGGCGGCGATCCAGGAACAATGACCCAGATGTATTTTCAGCCTAAGACGGGAATAGCCAAGGTGATGTTTATGAATTGCCCTCCGATAGACAAATCATCCGGTGAAGCAATAAACAGGGCTTGGAAGACTATGAAGAAGTTTGAAAAATTGGTGGAATAAAACGCATTGCTTTTGAAAACTTACGGAAGGTAATCCTACAACTTCACTTTTTCAATCTCGCAAAAAGCTTCTTCGAACCACTTTAAGGGAGTTTGATTCTTATCTCCTGTTCTGGTATCACATTTAAAAAAAAGATAATACAACTGGAACCTATCGTTAAAGGCCGACTTGATTTTATCTATTCCTGCAAATCCTTTTTCAGTTTGCGAATAAAGGTAAATATTCCGCCAAGCGAAGTAGGCCTCATCGTGCATCTCGATAAGGTCGAGCACAAATGGATCTTGAATATATTGTTCGGAGAAATTCCGAGCTAATTTAGCATGATTTTGATTCCAACTCCTTGGTGTAGCAAAAAGTTCTTCTTGAAATTTAAAAGTATCGTGTAGATAGGCGACTTGACGTAAGATGCTTCTATCTTCTGGATTGAGTTCCAGTCGGTCTATATTTGCTAAAACTTCTTTTACGTGATATAGTACTTTTCCTTCAGGATGTCCAAACCTTGGTTTTCCCCACATCAAGCCTTCTTGAAATTCGGTAGTGGCGAGCAATCTTATTTCTAACTCCGTTTCAGGTCGAAGTTGACTATGAAAATCCATCTGCTGCGCTGTTGACGGGCTCATATGTTGGGTTACCGGTAATACGAAGGTACAATTTTCCTTTCGTTAAATACCTGTTAAAGTAATTTATCCACTAAAACTAACCCTGCGATTTTTCGTTTCTTATTCACTGCAATATTCGGAAGGAAATACAACCAAATTTCTTCGAATAAGCACCCTTAATCGTACTAGTTAACCTATAAAAAAGTAAAACCAATGCTGAAAAGAGTATTACCACTTATCATCGCCGGGATGTTTGGTGGACTTGTAACGGTTCTAAGCTTTCAATTATTGAACCAAAATGAAAAAGCCTATGCTCCGCAGACGGAAACATTGGCACAAAAAGTTAATATTTCAAATCTTCCTGCGGCCAATCTGGATTTCAGAATGGCGGCGAAAAAGTCAATGCCAGTTGTAGTTCATATCACCGCCAGCGAAAGTCAAGATTTAGCCAATAAAAGACGACAAAACACCCCTAGAGGTATGCAAGATTGGTTTTTTGGCTCTCCCTTCGAGACGCCCTTCCAATTAAAGAAAGGCTCTGGTTCAGGAGTTATTTATTCTCATGATGGATATATAGTCACTAACAATCACGTTGTTGATTTTGCAGATGAAGTCTTAGTAACCTTATCAGATAATAGACAGTACACCGCAAAAGTGATTGGGAAGGATCCCAAATCGGATTTAGCAGTGCTTAAAATAGAAGCAGATGGCCTGCCAGTTTTGGAATTTGCCGATTCCGATAATGCTGAAGTCGGCGAATGGGTTTTGGCCGTTGGCAATCCATTCGACCTAACCTCTACCGTTACAGCCGGAATTATTTCCGCAAAAGGAAGAGATATTGATATTATGGAAAAAGCAGGAAGAGATGCCATAGAGGCATTTATACAGACCGATGCAGCGGTTAACCCTGGGAATTCTGGAGGCGCTTTAGTTAGTGCTCAAGGACAATTATTAGGGATAAATACGGCGATAGCAACTAGAACAGGGAGTTTCCAGGGCTACAGTTTTGCCATTCCTATTAACATAGTAACCAGAATAGTAAATGATATTATTGAATTTGGTTCTTACCAAAGAGGTTATTTGGGAATAAATATTTCAGACCTAGACAACCAATCAGCCCAAGAACTCGGTCTTAGTATCACACAAGGTGTTGTTGTCGAAGGATTAGCAGATGGTGGTGCCGCGCAATATGCCGGTGTACTACCAAAAGATGTGATTGTTTCTCTCAATGGAGAAGAAGTAAACACCGCCCCTGAACTACAAGAAAAAGTGGGGCAATCAAAAGTAGGAGAAGTACTTACACTCACTGTGAATCGGAGAGGTAAGTTTCAAGATATAGATGTGAAATTGAAAGGGCTGGATTAACAAGCCATTAAAATTTCCTTAACATTTACTGAGCAACTTTTAGGCTCGCCTAATTGTTAGTTTAGTATTAAGCAAGAAACTTGTTTAAAGTTGGTTTTTCGTTTTGTTTTGATACGTCTCGGCTCTTTGCCGGGACGTTTTTTTTTGAACTCTTTCCTCTTCCTAGAAAATTAAGATTAACCCTTTCTTTGTATATCTCTAAAAATGATGCATTTATTTTCTACTTTTAAAAAACAACTATTAGACTTTTGATTGTTTTAATGACAAAATAACTATCAAAAATTATCAGAATTAAACGCTCCTCGCGCGATGCTCAAAACTATGTATCAAAGTTTAGTGGATCTTGTTTTTCCACATTTGTGTCTCTCTTGTGGCCGAGATACGATTCCGAATGAAGATATTCTTTGTTTGAGTTGCGCGTACGAATTACCCAAGTCCAAACAACATTTCTATGCTGACAATCGATTTACTGATCGATTCTGGGGAAGAATAAATATTCATTCGGCTGGAGCGTATATGTATTTCAAAAAGCAGGGGACTGCGCAAAAATTAATGTCCAAACTTAAATACCAAGGGCATTGGCAAATCGGATTTGAATTGGGTCGGAAGTATGGAAAAATTCTAACGCATGCAGAATTGTTTGCAGGCATCGATTTAATTATTCCTATACCCTTACACAGCAGTAAACTCAAAACACGTGGGTTTAATCAAAGCGAAGTTTTTGCCCGAGGGCTTAGCGAAGTGATGGATATTCCAAATAGATCTGCTTGGATGAAAAGAATCATTAAGACGCCTACACAGACGACCAAAACTCGTATGGAGCGCTTTGCTAACGTGGAACATGCTTTTCGAATTACCAAACCAAATCAACTCAAAGGAAAGCATATTCTCTTGGTGGATGACGTATTGACAACTGGAGCGACCTTAGAGGCCGCTGGTAAAAAGATATTAGAAATCCCAGGGACTAAATTAAGCATGGCATGTATCGCCATGGCAGAGCATATTTAAAAACTTTGCTAGTCTATCACTTCAAACAAATTGCTCTCCCCGAATACAGAAACTGTTGTAGCATCATTCAAAGTCAAGGATTTTATTTTTACAGCTGAATTGATTACTGGATAGTTGGGAGATCCTGTTGCAATGATCACATTCGATAGTTTATTCGGCACACCGCAGGGGGACCAATTCTCTGGAGTAAACCACCCTTCTCCCTCAGCACCCATCCATGTCATAGCTGACAAATCAGAATAACTGCAGACGGAACTAAAGTCGTGGCCGTAGTTGGGAGCATTCGTGCCGTCTTCAATTGCACCTACATCCGGATTACCATCGAAGACATAGGGAAGGTCTAAGTTGTTGATAGGAAGTCCGGCATTTTGTAAGGTAGAACCTGAACTGGGATGAATGTTTGTCGCAGAAGGGTCGACTTCAGTGGTAAATGGAGTCGGGATAAAAACATTTTCAAAATCAGAAAATTCTATTGCCAAGCCATCTGTCTCGATAGTAGTATTATTGGCCAAGTCTGAGACGTTATTATATTTGATGTTGTTCCACTTAAACCAAGGTTCCCCTGCTGTACCAGCTCGTGTAGATTTATAACCATTGTTATTCCAATCGTCTATACTACCTACTACTAATCCGTATTCCTCAAAACAATATCTCGAACAAACAATAGCATTGTTTTTAAGAAAAGTATTTTGCCAACCGGCTGGACTGCTTAATCCATTCAAATCAGATACAATGGTATTATTAACCACATAAAGTCCGGCTGGACTTCGATTCATTTTGATTCCAGAAAATTCTAAGTTGTAAAAAACATTGCGAAAAATATAAACAGGTCCTCCGAATACAGGCGCTACGCTCACTCCTGCCCTACCATTATAACATTGGTTATTGTATATGCGCGTATTAGAAATCATTCCATCCACTTCTATCAAATCATCTACAACTCGAGTAATGTTATTATTATAAATATCCAATGAGTAGGATGTTTCATAAGCTGCTCCGTCCGTAGAAACACCATCGCCAAAATCACTAATAGTATTATGACTTACCACATTATTATTTCCTCGGATATCAATTCCTCTTTCTCCTGGAATTCCAGTTAAGGGCCACACCGTAGTACCAATGATCCAATTATTGTCGATCCATTGATTATGCTCCCAACCATTTTCACGACGGTTGACAATGCCATACTCAACATTATTAATTTTATTATTCCTAACAGTTAGGTGCTGTGTATTTTGAGCATCTACTCCCCAAGCTCCATTAGTAATTTCAAATCCATCTAGGATTACATGCTGCGTAGAATCATTGAAATTTCCGATAGTTACTATCCCACTGCCAATTCCTCCGCCATCAATTATTGCTTCATGCAAGACTTCAGATTGTATGGTGATCGGTTGATTGACAATGCCATCAGTTTCTATGGAAAACGAACTATAGGTTCCAGGAGTCACATTGATGATATCCCCAGGTTGCGCCATATCTACTGCAGTCTGAATTCCTAAATATGGATTGGCTTGAGAACCTGCACCTCCTCCGTTTCCCGGGGCAACATAAAGAATGTTACCATCTATATAAGATACAGGATATATATTTGTCCTGATAGTTGTATCAATCACAGCGCTTCCTCCATCAATGTCATCCAAGGAAAGTTTTAATTCATATTTGGAATTAGGCTGTAAAAAAAGCACACTACCAGCATGGAAATTTTTATTCAATGGATTCCCGTCAACAATCATTGCAGGATGGGCCCGCATGGCATCCGCACCAGGGAGAAAATTTGTAGTTCCTTTCAGTCGATATTGAATCGTCAATTCGCTGTTTAGATTTACATCCCCAGCAATATCTATATGAACGGAAATATGCTCAAAAGTCGCATTAAGTTTTATTTGAAAAGAAGTGATATCATTAGTAGTGAATTCCGAGGCATCGCAGAGAGGACTGTTCACAACTGTTATTGCCTCGCAATTTCCTTGAATTGGAATTGTGGATAGTAGAATAAAAATGATGCTCGAATAAAACCTTGAAATCATGATAAGCTAAAATACCATAAAATAGCCACAGAAATGAATGGCGGATGTTTATTCTATTCTTAATCCTTTGGAAGTTTGGCAAGCCATTGGCTCAAGGCAGCAAGTACTGTATCAAAAGTATCAGACCATAGTTCTTCTTTCTCCGAACCAAATTGAAAACTCGATTGTTTTTCCCACTGCCTAGATTCGTTGAGCACTGTTTCTGTTTTTCTATGGAAAAAAAATGTTTGGGAATTTTCGGTATGGATTATGTTTAGACGGCCACGTTTTTTCACAAAAGAAAATTCCTGTTCTTCAAAGCCATTCTTTTTAATAACTTCAATGATTGGCTTGTATTCTGATTGGAGAAAACGCATAGCTAAAGATACGCATTCTACATTTTAGAAAACTGCTTATACCAATATCGCTCTCCTTTGAAATGCATAATCAAGTAGTAATTTCCAGCTGATAAGTTAGAAACATCAAGCTGTATGTTTTTGCCATTGTTCGAATGCTCCACAGATAATCTTTCTCGGCCCATAACATCTACAATTTGAATTTGTTCTGGAGAATCTTCTTCCCAAGTTACATTCAGTTCTGAGGATATCGGATTTGGGAATAATTCCAAATCCCCTCGCTTTACAAGGGTATAGGAGGAGGGCAAAAGTTCTAATCTGATGAGGGCTAAAAGTTGATTACCATTTGGGTCATAAATTAATTTCTCTGGTGCATGACGTTCCATGAAGTAGGGATCCGTGGGAGGGTTTTGGTAGTCATTAATATAAAGTACCTCCGCAGTCTTCGCATCTATGGTGAAAAGCTTGGTTTCATTTTGGGTATTAAATCCAATGACATGATACAATTCGTTTTCATGATCGTAGGCAATAGTTCCTGCTCCAGGTGTCAAATTTGCTATCGTATTTTTTAAACCATCAATAATTCTTGGGTTACTGAATTCCAAAGTAACCGGATCGATATCTACTAGCGATACTAGTTGATCTGTGTCGTACTTAGCCAATCCGACCATTTTATCTTGATCGACATTATAGTCTATATGTCTTAAAGAAATATTGGAATCGTAATTCGTTTCTGTAATTATTGATCCATCAACAGTTGAGCAACTTAATATTTTGCGATCGAAAAATGTTGATAGATAGTAGGTATTCGACGAAGGATTCAAAGTACTATGCAAACTATTCCAATCAAGGAATCCCGAAATAGATTCGATTACCGAATAGTTGCCAGTGGAGATAGAAAAGTTGGCTAGTTGTACTGGGTCGTCAATACCTGTTCCTGGTATTATCGTATAAACCAATTCCTCCGCTGGGTCAAATTCAAAAGTGGGTTGTCCTTGTGCATTATTGAAGGACGCTATCGCTCTTTCTGATACGGCGCCATCATCCAAATCGACACTAAATAATGCAAAGTCATTTGTTCCACTTGCTTGCGCGGTAAAGTAATAAACGTTATTGACGGGGTCAAAAGTATACTCTCGATCGGGCCAGATTGAATTTGGAATTGTAGCCAGGAGTTCAAGTGCTCCATTGTTTTCATAGTCAATGGATACCAATTGCTGAACAAATGGTTGCGCGAATAATCCTACTTGGGAAAAGGAAAGGGAAAAAACAATGAGTAAAAAACGCATAGCAATACTTTTGATTTTATAGTCTCTAACTATAACGTCTGAAAAGTAAGGCTTGTTCCAATATTGTTGCTAATGAAATCACATAAGATTTTAGCCCTGCACCAAGGTCCCAACTTTTTCCCCATCAATAATTCGAATCAAATTACCGTGATCATTTATGTCAAATACAATGATTGGTAAATTATTCTCTTGACATAAGGTGAAAGCTGTCATGTCCATGACGGAAAGTCCTAGGCTAATTACTTGAGCAAAGGAAATGTCATCGAACTTTTTGGCGGCTGGATCTTTCTCAGGATCGGAAGTATAAATTCCATCTACTCTAGTTCCTTTGAGAATTACATCTGCATTGATTTCATTTGCACGAAGAGCAGCTGCGGAATCGGTCGTAAAGTATGGACTTCCAGTTCCAGCTGAAAATATTACAACCCTTCCTTTTTCTAAATGTCTTATTGCTTTTCTTCTGATATAAGGTTCGGCTATTTCCTTCATTTCGATTGCGGAAATCAATCTGGTATAGATTCCATTCCCTTCCATGGCTGACTGAAGGGCCATGGCATTGATTACGGTGGCCATCATTCCCATGTAGTCCCCTGTTACTCTTTCTATTCCTGAGTCCGCTGCCTGTAACCCACGGAAAATATTTCCACCTCCAATTACAATAGCTACTTCTACTCCTCTTTCTACCAGTGCTTTTACTTGGTGCGAATAATGTTGTAGCATATCAGGATCAATTCCATAACTTTTAGATCCCATCAAACTTTCCCCACTTAATTTAAGTAAAACTCTTTTGTATTTGGTTGCCATCAGAAGCTCGTTTTTGCTTTAAAAAATAGTTGGTTTTAGAGGCTCAGACTAGACACAAAAAAAGCGAATTATAATTAAATAATCCGCTTTTTATTATTTGTTATCCTAGCGCAACATGCTTGAAGTCTGTAACGGTCAAATTGCCGTCTAGTGACTTCAGATATTGATCTATGCTTTGCTTGTTATCCTTCACGTAGGATTGAGCTAGCAATGTATTTTCTTTGAAAAACTTATTAAGCTTTCCTTTCGCAATTTTTTCAAGCATTGCTTCCGGCTTTCCTGCCTGACGCGCTTGATCCATTCCGATTTCGATTTCTTTTTCAATAACAGAAGAATCAACTCCCTCTTGATTTAGAGCGATAGGCTTCATTGCAGCTACTTGCATTGCAACATTCTTGCCTGGCTCAACGAATTGAGGTCCTTCCAAGTTCAAAGCAACCAAAACACCCGCACGGTATCCCATGTGTATATAAGGTAGCACTTGTCCCTGTCCAGCGACAGTTTCGATTTTCTCGTAAGAAGCTACTTCCACTTTTTCTCCAATCACTCCTACTTGCTCAGTTACTTTCTCTCCAACAGATAATTCATTGTTGTAAGGTAATGCAAGCAATGCATCTTTATTCTCTGGCAAATTTTTCAAAGCGATCTCTGCAATCTCCTTTGCGAAATTAATGAATCCTTCTCCTTTTGATACGAAGTCAGTTTCACTACTCAATCTAACAATTACTCCGTTATTTCTGTTTCCAGAAGTCAACGCAATAACTACCCCTTCTTTGGCATCTCTATCCGCTCTTTTAGCAGACATTTTTTGACCGTTTTTACGAAGGATAGATACTGCTTCTTCGAAGTCACCATTGGACTCGGTAAGCGCTTTTTTACAATCCATCATTCCGGCACCCGTAGTGTCTCGGAGTTTTTTTACATCTGAAGCTGTTATAGCCATTTTGTATTATGAGTTTATAATGTTCAAATAATAAGATCCCAACGTAGCTAATACTACTTAGTTGGAGCCTCTGCTTTCTTTGCGTCTGCTTTCTTATCGTCCGCTTTTTTATTAGCGTTAGCGTTATCTCTGTTTCTATCTTCCAATCCTTGTTTTACTGCCTCTGCGATATAATCAGTGATTAATTTGATCGACTTAGAAGCATCATCATTTGATGGAATCGGGAAATCCACAGTTGTTGGATCAGAATTAGTATCTACCATTCCTAGTGTTCTCAAGCCTAATTTCTTGGCTTCAGAAAGAGCGATATGCTCATGGTGAATATCCACGATAAATAAAGCAGCAGGAAGTCTATTGATAGTTGCGATACCACCTAATACTTTTTCCAACTTATTACGTTCTCTAGATAAGGTCAATTTTTCCTTCTTAGTTACAGAAGTCAATGAACCATCCGCCAACATTTTGTCGATGGTGTTCATTTTCTTAATTGAACGTTTGATGGTAGAAAAGTTAGTCATCATTCCTCCCAACCAACGCTCGGTAACGAAAGGCATGTTAACTTCTCTTGCAGCTTTAGCAACGATTTCTCTTGCTTGTTTTTTTGTAGCCACAAATAATATTTTTCTGCCAGACTTAGCAATTGCTCTAGCCGCGTTAGCTGCAGTATCAAGACACTCACTAGTTCTATTTAAGTCAATCAAATGGATGCCTTTGTGCTCCATAAAGATGTATGACTGCATTTTTGGATTCCACTTCTTTTTCATGTGTCCAAAGTGAACACCAGCGGAAAGCATTTCTTTATATGTAGGTTTAGCCATTTTAAATTTAATTTTTCAATCAATAATAAAAATTGAAGGATTCCGATTCGATTGGCTATGCAGCCATTCTTCTCGGAGTTGCCACAGTTCTTAACGCTTTGAGAACTGGAAGCTCTTTCTTGCCTTTGGTCGACCGAATTTCTTTCGTTCCACTACTCTTGCATCTCTCATCAAGAATTTTCTTGCTTTAAGTGGTCCTCTGAAATCTTCGTTCAACTTTATAAGGGCTCGAGAAATTCCCAATCTTATGGCTTGTGATTGACCGTTGAATCCACCTCCTTTAACATTCACCTTTAGATCGTAAAGGTTTAATGCTTCCACTGTCGCAAAAGGATCAGTAAGGAAATGCTGAATATGCTTTTGAGGGAAATATTCTTTGTAATCTTTTCCGTTCACGATGATTTTACCTTCCCCTTTGGTCATGTAAACTCTTGCGACAGAAGCTTTTCTACGCCCAATGGCGTTTATCATTTCAGTTGTACTCATTATGCATTAAGAGGCTGTGGTTTTTGAGCCCCATGAGGGTGCTCATCACCTGTGTACAAAAATAATTTTTTCATTTGTGCTCGACCAAGCTTAGTCTTAGGAAGCATCCCTCTGACGGCATTTTCCAAGATTGCAGTTGGTCTTTTTGCCATAAGCTCTTTGGCCTTAGTACTTTTCTGTCCTCCAGGATATCCAGAGTAAGTCAAGTACACTTTCTGGTCCATTTTAGCACCAGAAAATCTTATCTTATCTGCATTCAATACTATGATGTAATCACCAGCGTCAAAATGAGGCGTATAAGTTGGCTTATGCTTTCCACGTAGAACACTGGCAATCTTAGTTGACAGACGACCTACCTTTTCATTTGCCGCATCTACTACAAACCACTCCCTTTTAATAGAAGCTTCATTAGCAGATTGCGTCTTGTAACTTAATGTATTCACTATCGGAATATTTAATTTTTTCAATATTGATCAAGGTTCATATTCTGAGCCTTGTTTCAAACGCGGGGCAAAGGTATGTCTCTTTCCTAGATGAAACAAGCTTTTGAGGTACTTTTTTTCAAGCTCTTGCTCATAAAAAGCTGATAATCAGTACAAATTTCGCACTTATTTTTTAGAGCTTGACAAAAAAGGAATGGATATTACTAGGCAAAAGGCAAAAAGTCGACTATTATTGGCCGGCATCTGGGAAGTAATTTGAGCCATTAACAGTGAACAAATTGGTAAAATGAAAGCAAATGCTGGTAGAACAAGGCCTTCTGAAACGTCCGGCCCCGTAAGTGAACCCTTGACTTAAGATAACCAGTCAGTGGAGTTTCGGGGAATATTGATTTTTCCCCGAATTGATCAATTGGATAGAAAAAGTTGCCGAGGACGATCTAAAATCGAATCTTGAACTTCTTAGAACGATCCTCTGCTTCAGAGACCTCTATGACATGCCCTCCAAGGGTACTTTCATTCAAAGCCTCGATGGCTTTCTTTGCTTCCTCCTCATTTGGCATTTCTATGAAAGCCGTTCCTTTAGATTCATTTGTATGGCGGTCGTAAATAACTCGGGCAGACTCAACAGTTCCAAAATTGGCGAAAACACTCTCGATGATGAACTCATTGGTTTCCGGTGACATTTTCTTAACAACGATAGTCATGACATAAACTTTAGATGAATTGTAAAAGTAAAAAGGTTCCTTATTATAGAAAACAGTTGAGAATAAAAATTTGCTGTTAATGAGTAGTTAATCAGATTTCAATTGTGTAAAAAAGAAGCTAATTTGCAAGACTAGTGACGAATAGTACTATCACACGTGTTATCCTGTTGGGAGCCATTGCAGTTATTGCTGTGATGGGTATACAAACCTATTGGGTGTTTCAAACTTTAGATATTCGCAAAAAGGAATTCAATCAAACAGTCACTACAGCCCTAATTGATGTCGCCAAAGAAATAGCAGCATACAATGGTTCAGTCCTTCCGAGCCATGATTTGGTCTCTCAGCGTTCGTCTAACTACTTTATTGTAAATATCAATGATGAGATCGATGCCAACCTTCTTGAATTTTATTTAAAAAAGCAATTTGAAATTCGTGCGCTGAATACAAACTTTGAATATGGCATCTACGATTGTTCTGATGATGTCATGGTGTATGGCGAACTAATTACCTATGCCAATGATAAACAAAACCTACAAGGGGAGGATTTACCGAAGTATGGAGACCTGGATTATTACTTTGGAGTTCGATTTCCGGATCGAGGAAGTTATCTATTAAGTGGCATGGGATTCATTTTGTTTTTTTCTGCCATCTTGTTACTAACGATTGCGTTTTTCATTTATTCCATGATGGTGATATTGCGCCAGCGAAGATTATCAGAAATGCAAAAGGACTTCATCAACAATATGACGCATGAATTCAAAACACCGATTTCTACGATAAAAATATCTGCCGAAGTTTTTGAAAATCACGAAAAAATAAAAAAAGATCCCCGACTACTCCGATACGCAGAAATTATAACGGAACAAAATCAACGATTAAATAATCAGGTGGAAAAAGTATTGCAGTTAGCTAGGATTGAAAAAAACAATTTTCAATTAAATTTAGAACAGGTCAACTTGAATGACTTGCTAGTCGAGTTAATCAAAAATACTGAACCTAAGTTAGAAGAATTGGGTGGAAAACTATTATTGTCTTTACCAGATCACCATACGATCATAGAAGCCGACGAAACACATTTGAAAAACATCATTTACAATTTGATTGACAACGCCATAAAGTATGCGGAAAAAGCACCAATCATAAATGTTGGTTTGTTTTCTGGAGCTGATCGAATTGCAATAAGTGTAAAAGACAATGGAATTGGAATCGCAAAGGATTACCAAAACAAAGTCTTCGACAAATTTTATCGGATTCCAACCGGAAATATTCACAATGTTAAAGGGTTTGGCCTTGGGCTTTTTTACATAAAAAATATTTGCAAAGCACATGGCTGGCAGATTGATTTAATCAGCGAGGAACAAAAAGGAACGACGATGACTATATCCATGAAACAAAAAGTCGAAAAGGAAAAGAAGACTTTTTGGCAATGGTTTCAAAAGTTGGAGCCTGCCAAAACTTTAGATTAATAAATACCAAAACGAATGAAAGCTAAAATCTTATATGTAGAGGATGATGAAAGCCTGAGCTTTGTAACCCGGGACAATCTAGAACTAAAAGGATACGATATCACGCATTGCGCAGATGGAAACAAAGCCATTGAAATTATTGACAATGATACTTTCGACCTTTGTATTCTCGATGTGATGCTTCCAGGTGTGGACGGTTTTACTATTGCGGAGCATATTCGTAAATTTAACCAAGAGGTCCCCATTATTTTCCTTACAGCCAAATCACTTAAGGAAGATAAAATCCATGGTTTGAAACTTGGAGGCGATGATTACCTCACAAAACCATTTAGTATTGAAGAATTGATATTAAAAATTGAAATCTTTTTACGTCGTTCAAAATTCAGTTCGCCAAATACTCCCGAAAAATTTCATCTTGGTAATTATACTTTTGACTTTAAAAATTTATCGCTGTCTATTAATGGAGAAGAAAAAATGTTAACTCAGAGAGAAGCGGATCTTTTGCAATACCTTTGTAAAAACCAGGGAGAAATCATGAAGCGCTCAGCCATCCTTACTGCGGTATGGGGCGATGATGATTATTTTCTTGGAAGAAGCCTTGATGTTTTTATTTCTAGATTACGAAAATATTTGAGCGCCGACGATGCTGTTAATATTGAGAATATACATGGGGTAGGCTTTCGGATGAAAGTGTGAGAAATCCGTTTAAATCGATTAGTCCAATTATAATTTTATTACTGATTTCGCCACTATTCCATTTTCCGAAATCATCTGGACATAATAAGTTCCAGATGGAACTTCATTTATATTCATTTCATATTTTCCAGAGGTACCAGTCAAGTTTGTTGAAAATAGTTTGATGCCAGCGGCATTATAGAAATTCAATTGGCTAAATTTCACTTCACTTTCCCATTCAATAAATAGTTGACCGGAATTCGTTGGATTTGGAAACAGATTAATTTTATTATCAATTCCTAGATCATTTGTTTTTGTAATTACGGCTACAAAATAAGTGGTTGTATGGAGGCATCCCGAGCCTAACCCAACGGATTCTGTAAGCATAGTATCGTTTGTAATCAAGACATCCAGAAAGGTTTCCCCTGATGTCAATCCGACATACATAGTATCAAATAATTCTCCAACCGGAATCAGCTCAGCAGCAATTACTTTTTCACAATTGAACTCATCAGAAACGACTACAAAAATCGTATCAGATGAATTGTACCAAACATCGTTTAGAAGAATGCTATCTTGCTCACAAAAATGAATAACGCTGTCAATGGCAGTAATCGTTTCGTAATTTGAATAAAGCGGCGTGCGATACACCCCATGGTTTCCACCAAGTGCGTACAAATAAGCTTCATCAGTTGAGAATCCAAATTTAACCAGACCCATAGCTTGTTGACCACCACAGGACCATTCCCATCCTACAGGATCAAAAGCCGCCACATCAGGAACTTGAAAATTATCCCAAGAGATTCCAGCATCTAATGAAACCACTCCGTAGCGATCACATTGCTCAACGCTTTTCCCGATTAGTAATTCTCTTTTCTTACTCCATGCATTTAATTCTATTTCAGGCGCACCGAATTCAACAAAATTTTCTCCACCATCCTCACTAAAATAAAAGGAAGACCCAAAAATTCCAATTCCACTTTCATCAACATAAAAGTCATGGATGCTATAATGACTAAAAAGTTCCGTTTCAAAATAGAGTGAGTTAAGTCGATTAAAACCATCACCTCTGATCGTGTACATAATTCCGTTATAAGATTTTGCCTTATCTGCATTAAAAAAATTGGAAACAGTAGAGGTGCTAACATTTTCAATATCAATTTTCTCCAAACGATTCCCGTAAGCAAATAATTCATTTTCATGAACTAAAAAACCAACCAGACTGACATCCGCCGGAAAATTAGTCATTTTAATGCCGGGGGTGTTACTACCAAAAAATGCAAAAACATCATCATCAATAAGTTGTAAGATCACCCCATCAAAAATGATTGTTTCGTTATTCAAGTCTATCGTAGAAGGAAAAAACTGAACGTCACAATCACTATAATAGTTTTTATTATGGTTCTTGAAAATAATTTCATCATCCAATCTTTTCAATTGACTTACGAAATCAAGTCCTTCCGGATAATACAACTCCCATGTTATTCCTCCATCCATGGTCAAGGCCAACTTCCCTTCGGCGTTTCTTCCTAAAACCCATTCTGGAGTCACCACCAATATTTTGAAATTATTGTTATTGCTAGCCAAACGCAACTCTGCTGTTTCTGAAATTAATAAATCTACATGAAAGATTTGTTGCCCTAACAGCAATTGTAGAATATTATCACTGGTAAGAGCTGCGTTTGATATTTCATTATTCAAATCAATTTCACCTGAAAGCATATTCAAAGAATTGGCATCAAGAATATCGTACCTGCCGTCTCTATTCAAAATTAATATATGTTCTGGATATACAAGAAGTATATCGGAAGTTAAATTAGGGCTAATTTGAATCACCTCATTGGAATAAAGACTATCCAAAAGAAAATAAGTATTTGAAGTTTTCCAAAGAAAGCGATCTCCAACTCTTCCTAAAAATTGTTCTGCCGGTTTGTCATCTACTTCAATTACAGTATGACTAATGCCGTCAAATATTCGATAATAATATTTATCAGGAACACCCATTTCTGTATGTCGAGATGTTATTGCGGAGGACCCATTAAATCCATACGATTGAGAGGATGAATTCGATGTGCAGCAAAAATTATAAGAATTTGCATAACTATTCAACAAACTCCTTTCCCCATTTTCATTTATTAAAATTTGGCTGACTTTAGGAGAAGTATAGGCATCCGGAATAGTACTCTTTTTTGTGATATACATTCCGTCATTGTTAACCACTATTTTATTCGAAGGCACGTCCACATTCGGATGAAATTCATATTCCAATTGCCAGGATTTGCCTTGATCTATGGAAGTAAAAACACCCTTTGTAGGCTGCAATGTCACCAATTTATCATTCTTGAAATAAACCTCTCCTAACGACTTTCCGTCAAAACTGATCCGCTCCCAATTGGTAAAGTGACTGGATTGTCCAAATAGAAATTCAGAAAAAATGAAACTTGAAAGAATTAAAAGTAGTAAAGTACGCATGGGTTTTAGTTTTAGCTTGTGGAAAGTTACAAAATCTACCCAAACAAACAACATATAGACGATTACTTTTTCATGAAATCTAGTTGATGATTTCCACCAAACCATCAGTTTTGACGATATGTTAACTTGGTAAAGCCAATAAATTTTTGCCTATTCTAGCACCAGCCTTTCCTTCTTCGGATACTTCACTTCATAATCAAACTCCAATTTTTTATTCGTATTACTTTGGATATCCAACTCCCAGGTTAAAATGCCCGTTTTATCATCCAGTGTTGCGCCAGCATATTTCCCTTGCTTCACTTCAATTTTTTCATTGGTAGAAATTGGGAATTGATCTTCTACGATGAGATGGATGGATTGTTTTTTCTTATTGCGAATGTCAATCTCCCAAGCTCGACTTTCGGACTTATTGGTTCCGATGAATTGTCGTTTGGAAAAATCTTTTACTCTTTTTCGATCGATCACTATATTTCTATCCCGACCTAAAGAAAGCGCCAATGTATCTTCCACTGCATAAACATCCAAGTAGGATTTCCCAAGGTAAGTTCCTTCAAAAAACAAATTAGCCTCTCCACTTAAAAAATCATACTCTTCCCAACCAGTTACATTAGCAGTTAAGAATGCATCCGGATCTAATTTCGGAATGGCGAAATATTCGTAGCTCGCTGGCAGTTCGTATGCTTTTATTTTAACCAAGGTTTGCTTGCCGGTGGAATTAATCGTGTAAGGAATATCAATGATAAAATTAACTGTTGTGGCTTTGGCCTCTTTCGTTGTTTCAAGGGGAATAGATGCGGTTGCTTTTTGTTTTTTCTGTCTTTTATCCTTCGATTTACCACGCAGGCGTACTCCGGCAAGTCTGCCTCCCATTCCTGTAACAACCACTTCTTCAAGGACAGCCCCTTCTGAAAGAACGACATTCATATTTGCACCGCTGATTGGAACTTCCGCGGATTCGAAACCCACGTAGGACACAATAATAGACTTCGCATTTGGCGGAAGTTCTAATGAGTATTTCCCATCAACATCGGCCATAGTCCCATTGGACGTACCCCTAACAATGATATTCGCTCCAATAAGCGGCTCACCATATTCATCCGTTACCATGCCTGTTACCTGATTGACACCTTGAGCGCGCACTCCATCAATTGCATATCCATAGGTCTGTCCGCGACTACCGCGAACAAAACTTTGCGCAAAGGCTAATCTCCAAGCTTCCAGTTTAGGTTTTGTTCCTGACTCAAAAGGATTTCCCGTGGACAAGGTCAGATTGATTTTATCCCAGTCTTCTCCGGTGGATTGAAAAACTGAAGCTCTATAATCCAAGGAAACATTTGAGGCCACATCCTTCACTCGGATATCATAGTTTGGAAACCAACCTGCATTTTTCACCACATAGCTAATTTTAAAATCTCCTTTGACAGCGGACTTAGCATTTACCTTTACTAAGATATCCACGGTATACTTTCCCACTTCTGCGGTTAGATTCTTTCGTTGTCCTTGCAAGGCCTTTTGTTCTTCCTGTAATTTTGCCACCCGACGATTTATTGCCAGTTTTTCTTTTTTAAGTTCTAAACTTCTTTGCCCAAAGTAAGTTGCACCAGCTTTTAATTCGTTTGTGGTAATCCCAGAATTCGCACCTCCGATAGATCGATTAGCTTTCAGAAACTCCTCTTCTTCTTTTATTGCTTGTAATAAAATCCCTTCATCTTCGACCTGCAATTGAAGCATTTTGATCTGAGCATCCAACGCGGCAACAGATTCTCCGAGGTCAGGTTTTTCTTCATAGTTAGCTTCGTGCTGCACGCCAATGATTGTAAAATTACCTTCGCCTTTTACTTGGATAGACTTCGTGTCCATGTTTGGCGTAAGGCCAATAAATCTTATAAGTGATTCTCCGTTTGGGATATTGGCGGCCGCTGTTCGGTTGACCTGCGCACCTGACAAGAAAACAGTTGCTGATTTAATAGTTGAGGTTACTTTTACTTCTGGTTCATTTGCCAGCAATAAGATTGGAGAAAGGAATAGGAGGAGTAGGATTCGTAGCATAGCCTTTTGTTTTTTTTAATAACGTTTCGGGGTGGGCATTTGTGGCGCATAGGAGGCCACGAAGGCACTAAGACACTAGGTCAAAAACGTGTGTAGTTGACACGAAGCAACAATGTCGAATAACGTGCCGATCCGGCATATTTACTTCAATAAAGCTTGCTTCCATAGCAACGAATTTTTACTGCTTCTAAATCGCATTGGAGGCCACGAAGGCACTAAATCAAAAACGTGTGTAGTTGACACGAAGATACATAGTCGAATAACGTATCGATCCAGTGTATTTATTTCAATGAAGCTCTTCCCTTCTCCCCATTAACTAATTCACGAAATGCTATTAGTAATCCCATCCCCATCAAAGGCAAAAAAGCCGGGTTAAAATCCTGCGGCCAAAAGTACCAACCAAAGATAGTTGCAATAAGTAATGCTCCGTAACACAACTTATATTTTCGAATGAATAGACCTTTTGTAAAAACTAAAAAGGAGGCGAATATATTTAATGGGAATGCCCATAGCATATTCCAATTTTGAAAGCAAGCTTGGTGATCGGTACCTAGCCACATGAAAAGAAATAGACAGCCAGAAAGGCCTGTAAGGAAAAGAATTAGGAAGTCGAAAATTTTCCATGCTTTTGCTTTGCTAAACTTCCAACTTAAAAAAAGTAATCCTACAAACAATAGGCTTAATAAAAACCAAGGGCGCTTATAAAAAGGAACGCTAGATAAAACATGGGGGAAATCAATCACGCGGCTGCTTGGACCTAAAAGCGACACTGCGGTTCCATTGCGATTGACGGTTCCGTTGCCCATGTTTTCCTTTAAGAAGTCTGGCAAAAACATTTGTTGTCTAAAATCAGCCTTATCATAAGTTGGTTTGCCTAAGATCAAATCTATTCCGAAATCATTCCAAGGGCTATCGACCAAATAAATATTTAACAAATCATCGAAAGTTGGTTGCGCTGCTTTTTCATCTGACCAAACCAATTGATTACCCAATACGGATTCTAACACATCTCTAATTCTGGTAGAACAATTATCAAAGAAAAAATCGTATTTATAAAATCGATTGGCCTTGCGAAGATTTACATTTAGAAATTGAATTACTTTTCGTTTTTCTTCTGATGTAAGTAATAATTCGTTTTCAATGACTGCTCTTTCTTCTCGTTGATATCCATACACGAACCTTTCGAAGGTTGTTTTACCTAGCCAATAATTCAATTTTCCACGCACAAATTTGGTGTAAAAATTAGGTGCACTAAAACTAAACATCCCATAGTTATAGACCTCATCTAGGCCAGTCTGAGGATTTTGAATCCGAATAGCGCTGTGGCCAAATATGGAATAGAGTTCCTCGCCGGGGGCACAGGTGAGTAAGGATAATTTCAAACCAGTACTATCCTGCGCAAATGAAACCTGAGCAGCAAAAAGCAAAAGAAGAACGGCAATGTTTTTTTTCATACTAATCAATAACGGTATGCGGCACTTTAGATAAATCCCAGTCGATGACCAATCCACCAGCTAAACTTCGAGCTATCTCAGCTCCATATAGATGTTCACAAAGATACAGCGCAGCTTCAAAAGATTTTGCTCCACCGGCAGAGGTGATAAACTTTCTGTCATGAACAAACAATACAGAATCCCGGACCTCCAAATTGGGAAACATCTTTTTGTATTGATCAATGTCTGACGGAAAAGTAGTTGACACATGTCCCTCCAAAACACCAGCTTTAGCTAAAACAAATGCCCCATCGCAATGGGAGGTTACGAACTTTGCTGACTTACTAGTGGTTTTTACAAAGTTTATCAAAACTTCATTTTCTAAGTCTGAATCTAAATGATGTTCCGCGCTAGGAACAACTAAGATATCAATTTTCGGAAGGCCAGGCTTTAAATAGTTATAATCCGGTAGCATGCGAATTCCTTCGAAACTAGTGATGGGATCCATTGTGTTGGCCACCATAAAAGTATTCATGGCTTTTATTCCTTTGCGAAAAACGGTGTGTTGGAAAATATCATAAGGCGCAGTTAACTCTGTATTATATACTCCATCCATAATTAAAAAAGCCACATTGTATCTCGAAGGATCCAATTCTAATTGTCGGTCAAAAGTTGGCGGTTTTTCTGAAGCCGTATTTTGTTGACAAGAAAACAAGACTGTTGAAACCAAAAACAATATTAACAGCTTTTCCATTCTATAAATTTTTGATTCCCATTTCTCGCATAAGTTGAGTTGCATTAAAACTTTTGCTGACTCCTTTTCTTAACTTAAAATCAAAAACGAGTTTCCCGTTTTCAACTTCAACTTCGATACATAAATTTTCTATTGCACCATTAGCGGAAGCTTCTAGCTTTCCTAAATCCAAATCATGCGTGGCAATTATTCCTGAGGCTTTTTCGTCGATCAGTTGCTCGATCAATGCTTTACTACCTGTGTGTCGATCTACAGAATTGGTTCCTTTTAAAATTTCGTCCAGTAAAAAGAAAGGTTGATTTCCTTCTCCTGTGGTATTATGTTTTTCCACTGCTTCCAAGATCATCTTTAGTCGCTTTAGCTCTGCATAGAAAGAAGAAGTACTTTCATGCAAAGCGTCCTGTGTTCGCATACTAGTGAATACATCTAACTGCGGCAACTTCATCTTATCTGCTGCGACCGGAGCTCCACTTAAGCCAAGCACTATATTTAATCCTACGGTTCGCAGGAAAGTACTTTTACCAGCCATGTTCGATCCCGTCAATAATTTAAGATGAGCAGAAGCGGGAATTGCCAAATCATTGCCGACCACTTCTTCTTGAGGAATCAATGGATGTTTTAAGTTTTTTGCATCGAATGTTCCCTGCTTGATGAGTGTAGGAAATATCCAGTGTTTTTGATTGTAATGTAGTCCTCCAAATGAAACCAACCCTTCGAATTCCCCGAAGGCATCGAACCAAGGTTGAATCTTATTCTTGTATTTCCCTTTCCAATTTTCTAATCTATACACCCAATATAGATCCCATAGTCCAATAATATTCAACACGACCACAAAGACATTATTTCGCACATCCAATTGAGAAACGATATAACTTAGTTTTTTAACAACTTGAGAGGCCAATTCTTCTTCCTTTCGCAACTGATTTTTTAACCCTTGCAATTTATCAGCTTCAAAAGGCTCCTCTTCGATCGCATGCATTAGTAAAGAATAATCTTTCAAGATCGCACCGGCCTTACTTGTCTTTCGGTGAGTTTCATTAATCCGTATGACAAACTTCCGGAGAATCAGCATAGGAACAGCCCAAAAAAGTAAAATCGCAGGTAACGGCAAGTAATTGGAACAAAGATAAAACCCAACTAAAAAGAATACAGGCATCACAAAAAATATGGCAGGTATCCATGAAACCGTTCTCACGTAATCTTCCTCGTCTAACAGCAATTTGAGTAGTTTTAAATCTTGGTCATTTTTCTTTTGATCAATTCCTAGCGCCAAATAATCCTGTCGCCAATCTAATTTTTGAGACAACTCCTTAATCGCATCTTGTCTAGAAAGTATTTCTGGTTCTTCTGCGGGATGCAAAAGATATTCGGCGAATGCCTTTTGACCCAAAGCCGTTTTTCCTCTATTGTAGTATTGGAAAAAAGAATAAGGCCCGAACAAATCTAAATCTAGTGCATAGGGATGACCTGGTTCCAAAAGCGCAGCACCATCGTCAAAGGAGCTTAGTTTTTTTTCAAAAATCAAAAGTTCATTGAGATTGACTTGTTCCAAGGCATTTAGGTACTTAGTTTTCGCCATTATCTTAGCATGAAATCGAATGATGAAAGCAAAGGTTATCAAACCAAACAATGCGAGTAGCGCGCCAAGCCCTATGCTTTTTGTGAAGCAAAATCCTGTAAGACCAATTATTCCCAAAAAATAGATCAATCGGTAGATCGACACACGGGTTGCGTATGCTGTATTGACAATAGCTTTTTCTTGAAAGTCCGCCGTTCTTTCAGCATATAGTTTTTGTAAATGCTCTTTTTGCCTTAAAATTTCTCTAGAATCAATCATTAAAATATTCTATTTGTATGTCATCCCTTTTAGGAGCCGGAAAATAGTATTTTAGCTCCACTTTATGAGCGTAAAATCACTCAACCATAAAATCCTATTTGGACTAAAGGTTAAACAGCTTCGGTTGGAACAAAGTCTTTCCTTTTCAGATTTGGCGAAAAGCAGTGGGCTTTCTGTCTCCTATTTAAACGAAATTGAAAAAGGAAAAAAGTTTCCTAAGCCCGACAAGATAGAAGATTTGTCCCAAGCTTTGGGTATTCCTACTGCTGAATTGACCTCAGCGGAACTCCCTCAGTCATTAGCACCAATTGCTGAATTGCTCCAATCAAATTTCTTGAACGAACTTCCATTAGATTTATTTGGGATAGAATTAATAAAAGTGGTCGATATCATCGCCAATGCGCCAACCAGAGTGGGTGCATTTATTTCGACCTTGGTAGAAATAAGCAGAAATTACGCACTTCGCGAAGATCATTTTTATTTCGCGGCGCTGAGGTCCTATCAGGAATTAAACTACAACTACTTTGAAGAAATTGAGCAAGCGGCACTAAAATTTGCTGAGGCGAATAAATTACCCCTTGACGGATCGGTCCCAGTTGAGAAATTAGAAAAAATCTTGAAGAAAAAATTCAGGTATAATATAGTGGAAGATGGACTCAAAGAATACCCTGAGTTCAAAAATATGCGTTCGATTTATATTCCTAAAAACAGAAAACTTCTATTAAACGAGTCTATTAACAAGGCCCAAAAGGCATTTCAATTTGGAAAAGAAATCGGCTATCATTCTCTCGATTTAAAAGATCGTTCTCTTAGCTCCTCTCTTATTCAAGTTAAAAGTTTTGATACGGTATTGACTCATGCCAAAGCGGCCTATTTCTCTGTGGCACTCTTGATCAACAAAACTTCCTTTATAGAAGGTTTGCAGAAAGTATTTGACCGAACCACTTGGAATGGACAAGTCTTAATGGAATTGGCAGAAAAATATACGGCTGCGACAGAGATGTTTTTTCAGCGTTTGACCAATGTCATTCCACAGCACTTTGGAATAAAAAAATTGTTCCTCTTGCGCTTCCTTCATGACCCAAAGGGGGACTACTTTAAGATCGACAAGGAATTGCATATGCATAAAAAACATCATCCACATAGCAATGGCTTGCGTGAACACTATTGCAGAAGATGGATGTCCTTGACCCTGTTGCAAGATTTAAATAAAATGCAGCAAACTGGAAAGTATTCAGATACTATTGTCGGTGTCCAGCGCTCAAAGTATTACGGAACGGAAGATGAATATTTATGCATCACTTTTGCCAGACCAGCGAACCCGCACTCGAATTATAATGTTTGTGTAACCCTTGGAATGCTCATTGACGATGACCTCAGATCTAAGATTAAATTTGTTGACGATCCGGCAATTCTATCCCGTGAGGTCAGTACAACTTGTGAGCGATGTTTGATTGAGAATTGTTCTGAAAGAGTGATTGAGCCTATCGTCATAGAAAAAAAGAATCGCCGAAAGCAAATGACAAAACGCCTTCGCGAATTGGAACGTTAAATACCTATTGCCAAATACAATTACGATGAGTGAACTAACAAACATTTCGGATGAATTAAGAGAAAGAGTAATCGAGTTTTCTGATCAGAAAATCATTAACGTAATCAAACAAGCCAACTTATACCCAAAGGATATGGTAAATGGCGCTAAGGTTATCGCGGGAGAAAGAGGATGGTTTTCATTATAGTTAAATGGATACTCCGCTACGCGAGTAACAATTAAACCACTTCGTAAACTTTTATTTAAACGGAAATTGATTTAGATATTCAAGGCTCTTTTTCCAGTGGCCATTAAAGCAGCTTCCTTCAATGCTTCGGAATAGGTTGGATGAGCATGACTCATTCTTCCAGCATCTTCTGCCGATGCTCTGAACTCCATGAGTGCTACCGCTTCACCAATAATATCTGCTACACGGGCACCTACCATGTGTACGCCAAGAATCTCATCAGTGGTTTCATCCGCTAACACTTTTATCATTCCGTCTACGTCCATGGAAGCACGAGCACGTCCCAATGCTTTAAAAGGAAATTTTCCTGCTTTGTAAGCTATTCCTGCGTCTTTTAATTCTTGTTCTGTTTTTCCTACTGCTGCAACTTCTGGCCAAGTATAGACAACTCCGGGAATTAGATTATAATCAATATGTGGTTTTTGGCCAGCAATGTACTCGGCAGTAACTACTCCTTCTTCTTCTGCCTTGTGTGCTAACATCGCTCCACGAACAACATCTCCGAGAGCAAAAATTCCTGATACATTTGTTTCCAGATGTTCATTCACATCGATTCTACCACGATCGTCAGTTTGAATTCCCACTTTTTCTAATCCCAAATTATCGGTATAAGCTCTACGTCCAATTGCCACCAAACAATAATCTGCTTTAATTTCAAAGCCTTCGCCACCATCCCTTTGCTCAACATTTACGGTGACTGATTTTGCTGTAGATTTTACTGTGGTTACTTTATGTTTAAGGTGAAATTTCATTCCCAATTTTTTCAAGGAACGTCTCAACTCCTTTCCACAATCTTTATCCATCGTGGGAAGAATACTATCTTGGAATTCAACAACTTCCACTTCCGTTCCTAACCGTGCCCAAACGGAACCTAATTCTAGGCCAATAACCCCACCACCTATGACTACAACTTTCTTTGGTAGCTTATCTATGTTAAGTGCTTCGGTAGAAGTGATCACTCTTTTTTTATCGTAATTAAATGCTGCTGGGGTAATAGGTTTTGAACCAGTAGCAATGATGGTCTTTCCAGTTTCTATTTCTTCAATTGTACCATCAGATTTTGTGATATGAATTTTATTAGTGGTGTGAAAACTACCGTGACCATGAAACACAGTGATCTTATTTTTTTTCATCAAGAATTCAATCCCTTGAGTTGTTTGGGCAACCACCTCATTTTTCCGCTTTATCATTTGCTTCATGTTCAAAGTCAGTTTGGAAAGTCCAATTCCGTGTTCTTCGAATCGATGTTCTGCGTTATGGTAATGTTCTGAGGAGTCCAATAAGGCCTTAGAAGGAATACAGCCAACATTTAGGCAAGTTCCTCCAAGTGTGTCATAGCGCTCAATAATAGCCACGTTCATTCCTAATTGCGCAGCTCTAATAGCAGCAATGTATCCTCCAGGTCCTGAGCCAATAACGGTTAAATCAAACTTCATATAGCCTTTAAATTTTGGATGGCAAATTTAGAAATTATAACGTATTCATACTCTTTTGGTTCCAGTAAATCATTCTGAATTGAAAAGAAATCGGGCCATATTTGCTTAGCCCTTGCTCAGCAGATTGTTTGCGGACTTAACTTGATAAGCTTACATTTGACAAGCGAAGAAAATTTTGGACTTGAATTAGCTTTATTGATACAACTAGATGCGCTGGCAAAAAAATATTTTACTCCTTTTACTTAGTCTTTCCATAGGAATACTGTCAGCACAGCAGGGAAACAATCCTTTTGACCAAGGGGCTGAGGTCAATGATTCTTTGAGCCAATCAAATACTAATCCATTCGATTTGGATCACCGTAGTGCAAATAGAAAAAATAACTACAATCCATTTGATGTCTCTAGACCTAAACAAAGAAATCTAAACCGACTTGAAGACATCTCTAGAAGTCCAATTGCTACAAAGCCATTGAATGTAGATTTGTCAAATTTCAACTTCATTCTATTCAGTGGCATACTCATATTGTTTACATTTCTATTTACCCTTTATCAGCCCCTTTTGAGTCAGATTTACAAATCTGTGCGAAATGAAAATATTTTAAAGCTTTTACATCGGGAACAAATTGGAATAGTAAAAGCGCCATATATTATTTGGTATCTATTCTTTTTTATTTCACTCGCAGCATTTATCCTACAATTGGTTTTGGCGTTTTACCCAGAAGTTCAAGCCAATTTATGGGGCTTATACCTAAGGATTGTAATTTCAATCGCTGGCATATTTTTTCTAAAACACCTAGTTTTATTACTGCTAGGGCTTGTTTTTCCAGTAAAAAAAGAGCTAGGACTCTATAGTTTCACAATTATAATATTTAACATTATTGTTGGATTAGCGCTGATTCCTATCAATCTCATACTAGCTTTTGGGCCTGTTTTAGTCTATAAGTCCTTTATTTTCATAGGCTTAGGAATTATAGTTATTCTTATTGCTTTGGGAGTACTTCGTATTCTTCTTATGACGCTTAATAAATGGACACAATTTATTTTTCATTTTTTTATATACCTTTGTGCCGTCGAAATTGCCCCTATCATCGTATTGCTTAAACTTGTAATAAGTTCATAATCATACTTTAATCAGGGCCGTTGAAGTTTCATTCACCAAACAAATATGAATGTCTGGAACTGGAAAAGTAGAGGAAGGAACTTATCGCGAGATCAAGACCATCCTCATATCTCAACCTAAGCCTGAAAGATCCCCTTATTACCAAATAGAGCAAAAATATGGCGTCAAGATAGATTGGCGCCCCTTCATTCACGTGGAGGGAGTTGAAGAAAAAGAGTTTAGAAAAAAACGGGTTTATCCTAATGATTTCTCAGCTGTGATCTTTACTTCCAAAACTTCGATTGATCATTTTTTTAGGCTTTGTGAGGAAATGAGAATCAAAATGTCTCAGGACACAAAGTATTTTTGTCTTTCTGAGGCCATCTCGAATTATCTCCAAAAATTCATCGTTTATAGAAAACGAAAGGTTTTTGCTGGAAAGCGATCCATACTGGACTTAAAACCCTATTTGATGAAACACAAGGCGAAAGAAAATTTCTTTTTGCCTGTTTCTAATCTAGGTGCCAAGCAAGTTACCGCCTTCTTGAACGAACATGAATTTAACTGGAAAGATGGAATGATGCATCGAACAGTTTGTTCTGATCTTTCTGATTTGAGTGATGTCACTTATGATGTCTTGGTTTTCTTTAGTCCATTGGGAATAAATTCTCTTTACGAGAACTTCCCGACTTTTAAACAGAACCATACTCGGATGGCAGTTTATGGAAATTCCACAAAGCAATCCGTTTTGGATCATGGCCTAGACATAAATATTATGGCTCCCGCACCGGGGATCACTAGTATGGCTATGGCGTTGGAGGCATATCTGAAAAAATCTAACAAGTAAAATAAATTAACACTTCTTAAAAGCTCTGATAACTCAGAGCTTTTTTTTTGCTTCGCGGATACAACATATGCTGATAGGGACTGTTAATTATTTCTATGGATGCTATTTTACAACGAATAAGAAAATCATTTGATCAACCTCTGCCGGGTAGAGCAGCTCAGTATGAAATGGCTCATGCTTTCAGAGGGACCTACCCCGAGTTTACTAAGGACGCACGAAAGGCTGGAGTATTAATTTTACTTTATCCTAAAAACAACGACTGGCATGTAGTTTTCATCCAACGTCCTGGAAAAAATCCAAATGATAGACATGCAGGGCAACTTTCCTTTCCTGGAGGAAAATTTGAAATCATCGATACTAATTTACAACAAACCGCATTAAGAGAAACAGCTGAGGAAGTCGGTGCAGACACTAGTAACATTGAAATACTTGGTGCGCTCACTCCGTTATTTATACCAGTTTCAAATTTTCTTGTATCTCCATTTGTTGGATTCACTACTCAATCTCCTTCTTGGACGCCTCAAGAATCTGAGGTTGAAGAAATAATTGAGTTTTCGCTAGCATCCTTCTTTAAGCCGGAAACAAAAGGTTTGACTGAGATAAAGATTCGTAAAAACATTAGGCTTCAACAAGTTCCTTTTTTTGACCTAAATGGAAAAAAATTGTGGGGAGCAACAGCAATGATGATGAATGAATTTTTAATGATGGATTGGAGCGTCTAATCAAAAATAACAATCGTACATTTTTTCCTCGCTGAACCATCAAGGTCTCTTTTTCAGAATCAATCATATAAAAATATATTCCAAGGGACAGAGACAGTTGACCTAACTAGCATTCTAAATTTGACAAGTAATACTAGAAAACTAATTCTCCGTTCAACGTATTAAACCGCATGGTAAAATCTCCATCTACTACCTTGATTAGCATCCATATTAATCTTTGCAATCCTAGGTTTAAGATAAATGGAAAACAAAAAATTGGATGGAGTAATTTCTATTTTCAAACACTTTACATCAAATTTAAAACCATAGTCTTTATTGTTTAATTTGCAATTATTGGCTCATTAAATTAGAAGTTGTAAATAATTTTCATTTATGGTTCTTTCGTAATAAATTAGATTCAAACAATGGAATAGGAATGTTATTTTATTGATTTCAAAGCTGAAAAATTTGTATTATAACTTTAATTCTATATATTAGCTGTATACGTCATTAAGGTCATATGTCACAAGACTAGCAATTAGGGTTATAATTTTAAAAAGCGCAACTGGCGCTAACAATTCAATTAGAAAATTCTTGATTTAAGCGGGTAGTTTATGCAGCAGTATTGTGCTGTGTTTTAGTAGCCATGTATATAGGATAATTACCCTATTGAAATTAAACATTTTTAACCTTAAAAAA
>CALGJW010000046.1 GCA_937930025.1 uncultured Saprospiraceae bacterium
CTTCACCCGTTCGTGGTCAGAATCATATCCACGGTGAGTTGCCAAATCGAATGCGACAGATAAACCTTTTTGACCACCAGCAAGGTTCCTGCGGTAAAAAGCATTGGATTCTTTAGCAGTCGAAAAACCAGCGTATTGGCGGATTGTCCAAGGACGAATGGCATACATCGAACTATAAGGCCCTCTCAGATAAGGCGGAATCCCAGCAACAAAATTTAGGTGCTTTAACGAAGCAATATCATCTGCAGAAAATATAGGTTTTAACTCAATACCTTCAGGAATCATCCATGAACGCTTAGCTGTCCCCTTTTTTCTTGCAAGAGATTTATTGAACTTTATTTTTTTAAAATCTGGAACTTTCATATTAATCATAAAGATAATATAATGAACTCAAAAACTTCTCCCTTTTACTGTATTTTTTGCTACTGAGATATTCAATACATTGTTATACTTTTGAAAAAGATCTATTTGAATAGATAATAACCTTTACCTTTATACCTTCCAACAAAATTCTTACCTATAAATTAAAAATAAAACTTAATCTACGGATCCCTAAACAATAAAATAAATAATTGTTATTTTTAAATATTACTGATTTGGACTTTAAAGTAAAAATAAATAAAGTGGTTTTTAACTAAATGGCAACTCTAATAGAACAATCCTTAATATAAGTTGCTTCACGACCATATTCACCACTACATCCATCTACTCTACTGTTCCATGCTTTCACGATATAAAAAATAAACATGAGAAAGATAATCTTAATTGCCTTGTTCCCGCTTACTTTCATTTCCCTGAAGGCACAGGTTACCTTAGTCGATACATTCGCCTTCGAATACCTAACGGCCTATAACTCTTTTTGGAGTATTACAGATGTAGATGGCGTACTTCATCTGGGTTCTGATTTAGATGGTGATATCTTTACTTTTGAAGAAGGATCTGGCTTAGGCAACATGATTGACGTAGACGATGCTATTACCTTTAGCCACGGTCTAGTTTGGGATGGGAGTAGTTTCTGGGTAGCAGAAGATTATACCTCCAATGGTGCCAGCCTATTCCAATTGGATGCCAGCGGCAATATTTTATCGAGTTTTGTTTTACCCGAGCAGATTGGTGGGAACTCATCTGGTATTGGAGGTTTAACGATGGATGGAGGTGAAATTTGGTTTTCAGTTTATTACCCAGATTTTGATGAATTTCCATTTGGCTACGCCTACAAAATAAATCCTATTACTCAAGCCATAACAGATACTCTACCCTTACATGGAAAACAAGTCTATGGAATTTCGTCTTATGGGGACTACATCTTTTATGTTACAGACGATATCAATGGGGATGAAGAAAGAATCTATACCTACAGCAAGCTAGAACAGGACACTTTGTTCTCCTTTCCATTACTAGATCCTGACGGTGACAGTTCACCTCGAGGGCTCCATTGGTTTGATGACCATTTATGGTTGTTGGCAAAACGACCTGGAAGTTCTGCGTTTGCTTATTCTATGTTATACAAATATCAAATTGAGCTTGGAGAAACTTTGCTTCCAGAAATGAGCTTGACGGAATCCTCCATTGATTTTGGGCCGACCATTGTAGGTGAAATGGCAAATTTGGCTTTTTTCATTAAAAACACGGGAATGGCCGATCTTACTATTGATGATGTCGGGAATACCAATTCCGTTTTTTTGATCAACCATGAAGATCTTCCCTTTACAATTGAGCCTGGTGATTCATCCGTTGTGACCATTTCATTTTTACCCGACGACATGTTGGTTTATACGGACTTCGTAACGGTGAGTAGTGATGATCAAGACAATCCGATTCAGAACGTCAACATTACTGGAGAAGGGATCGTTGTTAATGGTATCAATTCGAATGAATTGGATATAGCGGTTAAGGTTTTCCCCAACCCTATTCGAGAGATGTTGTCCGTTGAATTTTCGAGTAGTAAAGTCATGCCCATTGAGATAAATTTGCACCAAATAAATGGAAAGCAAATCAGACATTTAGCACAAACAACCAGTAGTAATCAAGTAAAAAATTTGAGTTTCGACACTTCGAATTTAAAAGCTGGGCAATATCTTTTGGAGTTCAAAAACGAATCTGGCGTAAGCCAAACTATTCAAATCTTGAAGCAATAGTTACTCATTAGGAGATAAAAAAAGAGCGCAAATCAATAATGGTTTGCGCTCTTTTTTTGCTTTGTATTAAGAGCTTGTTTAAATTTCCATGATTGAGCGAAAGTGATAAAATTTTATTTTGAATAAGGAAAAAAAACATAGGCATAGCCTGAGCTATGACGAGGCTTTTTAACGCAATTCAAAATAAAAATTTCCGCTTGCAGCCAATTAATGAAAATTTAAACGAGCTCTAAAAATGGAAAATCAATCAACTTTATTTTGAAACAACAATCCGCTTCGTGGCAAACAGTTCTCCCTGTTTAATTTTTACAAAATAGACACCATTTGCTTTATCCATCATATTGATCGTTGTATTTGAAGTGGACTGAAAGGATGCCATTCGGTTGCCCATTAAATCCGTCACTTCAACAAAGTAATTTTCATTTTGATCTTTCATGGTTAATTGAAATACACCTGTTGAAGGATTTGGGTAAATCCGAGCAACATCATCTAATGTAAGCATATTTTCAACTGCAACAACGTTGTCAATTAAAGAAAACCGAGGACCTTCTAAAACTGCCCTCATGATATCCACTTGTCCTTTGGTAAAAGTTACCTGGCAGGATTCAGAGGAATAGTCCATGTAATTTTCCCACATATCTGGTAAATCATTGCTGTTGTCTGTACAGGTATTATTGGTATCTAAGCAACCAAGGGCTTGAGAGTTATTCGCAGTATTAGGCGTGTCTTCGATGCCGTCATCAACGGCACAACCGTCTTCACCTAATAAAATAATCGCATCACCCCAAACATGGCGAAGTCCAAGATAATGTCCCACTTCGTGAACGACAGTCCGACCTTCCAGTTCAATTTCCCCGAAAACTTCAAAAGTATCCATCCGATCCCTTCCACCAAAGGTTTTGTAATGCATAACTACGCCATCGTATTGCGCCTCTTGAAAAACTGCTAATTGATCAGTTGGCCAGTTGTTGATATCTGGATAATCAGCAATGTTTATAGGAGGATATGCATAGCCGAGAATTTGTCCTGCGACCTGTCCGGCAAAACTAAGGGGTTGAATATTGCAGACCCAAATATTTAGATGTTCGTTGACATCCCATGGCGAGCTACCTCCATTCGCTGTTACCTTAAGTTTGCTGTCTTCAAATCCCGTCAGCAAATCGACCCCAAAAGTTTCCGTCGTTTCTACCCGTTCAATAGCGACCAATTCAAATTCAATCATGGGATCAGCTGAAACGGAATCAAATTCCATTCTTAGATTGGAAACATCAGCATTCATTAAACGAAAATCCTCGTTTAAAACAGCAATCTGGTCATAAATATCCTGGTCATCAATATTTTCGTCCCCTTCCTTCCAGACGACATGGACAACTGTTTTAATGGTATAGACCATCCGGGTATCCTGAGCATCGAGCTTTGCCTTTTTAAAGGTATAATCCAATAGATTCTTATAACCTGGAAATTGGTTTTCCAAACCTTGTACTAAAAGGTTGTGTCCACAGTTTTCGTGGAATTGTACTTGAGAGAATAATGTAAAACTCGTTATCATAAATAAAAAAGAAAGAACTAACTTATGCATCTTCTTTGTTTTTGCTATTTATATTTTGAATAAATTTCTTGTTTAAAGGAGCATTGTTTTGAGGAAATTCCTGAAATATACGGAAAAAGTTGTTTAGAATTAAAAAAAAATCTTATTTGATTCGGATCACCAATTATCTCCATCCAACAAATCTCCTATACCGCCCAAGACACTTCCTTCTCCTTTTCCTGCACCACGACCATAGTTTTTCGAGCTCCGAAGTACTCGATCAGCTAAACGACTAAACGGTAAAGATTGAATCCAAACTTTCCCTGGTCCTTGTAAGCGAGCGTAGAAAATCCCCTC
>CALGJW010000047.1 GCA_937930025.1 uncultured Saprospiraceae bacterium
GTACTCCTCTTTGCCTTTTTTCTTGTAGGAAACCTATTTAGTCAAACCGCCAGAGTACAAATTATTCACAACTCTCCTACCCCAACTGTTGACATTTATGCCAACGATGATTTATTGCTAAACAACTTTGCATTTCGCACAGCTACACCATACATAGATGTTCCCGCTGGTGTAAATATTGACATAGGAGTGGCTGACCGAAAATCAGACTCGGCTGCAGAAGCCATCGCGGTATTTCCTGTAACCTTTGAAGCTGGCAAAACCTATGTTGTTGTCGCAACGGGAATCGTGGGAGGTTCTCCAGGATTTAATTTAGCAGTTTATGACAATGCTAAAGAAACAGCTGGTGATGATAACGTTGGTTTGTTATTTTATCATGGTTCACCAGATGCTCCAGAAGTAGATATCATAGCAGGAGGAAGTCCTGTTTTTGACAACGTCAGCTACGGAAATTTTTCAGGTATATTAGAAATTCCATCAGCCGAATATGAACTAGGCGTTACTCCTGCAAACGATAATAGTACTGTTATAGCGAACTATCGTGCAGACTTCTCCTTTTGGAAAGAGAAAACTGCAGTTGTTTTTGCCAGTGGTTTTCTAAGCGGCGAAGATCCTGCTTTTGAGCCTTGGGTTGCCTTAAGCACGGGTGGAACTTTTCCCTTAAAATCAATTCCACTTCCTCCTGCTCCAGGCGCACGCGCTCAAATCGTGCATAATGCAGGCGAAGCTCCTGTAGTAGATATATATGTGAATCAAGATCTACTGTTAGATGATTTTGAATACAGAACGGGAACCCCTTTTATAGATGTTCCAACTAATACTACTTTGACTATAGGTGTTGCTCCAGCTACCAGTACCAGTGCAGCAGATGCTATTGCTACTTTTGATGTTGTGTTTGAAGATGGTGAAAAATATATTATTGTAGCCGAAGGACTTTTATCAGGATCGCCAGGGTTTACCCTTAATGTTTATGATCAAGCGCAAGAAGCAGCGAATGATCCAGAAGAAGTAGACCTATTGGTTCATCATGGTTCGCCAGATGCACCAGCTGTGGATGTAGTGGCAAGAGGAATCGGAACATTGGTTTCTGATATTTCTTTTGGAGAATTTGAAGGATATTTGGACCTCTATCCAGCCAGCTATAATTTAGATATAAAACCAGCGGGTAGCTCTGCAGTAGTTGGGACATATACAGCCGACATTTCCAGTTTAGCCGGAGCAGCAGCGATGGTTTTTGCCTCTGGAAATTTAGCCGGAGCAGATCATGACTTTGGATTATTTGGAGTATTACCAGATGGAACAGTTATTCGGTTACCGGAAGCAACATTCGCAAGATTACAAGTTATTCATAATTCTCCTGGAGTGAATGTAGATGTTTATGTGAATGGTGATAAGTTATTGGATAAGTTTGTTTTCAGAACTGCCACACCATTTATAGATGTACCTTCTGATGTTCAACTAGACATCGCCATCGCGCCATCGGGAAGTAATTCAGCCGCGGAAGCTGTTGCCACATTCCCAGTGACTTTGGCCAATGGAGGAACTTACGTTGCAATTGCAAACGGAATCGTCGGAGGAAATCCTGGTTTCAATTTAGAGTTGTATGATCAAGGTCAAGAAACAGCAGATGACGGGAATGTTGGAATTCTATTTTTCCATGGCTCACCGGATGCACCAACAGTGGATATCACCACAGGCGGAAATGTTTTGATTGATGATGCCTCCTATGGCGACTTTCAAGGATACTTAGAAGTGCCTGCCCAAAGTTATGAACTATCCGTAACACCTGGCAACGACAACAATACCATCGTAGCAAGTTATGAAGCCAACTTAGGATTTTGGGAAGGAAGAACAGCAGTGATTTTTGCTAGTGGATTTTTAGGAGGTAATTCCCCGAGTTTTGAACCTTGGGTAGCTTTAAGCACAGGTGGAACCTTTCCACTAAAGCAAAGCACTATACAACTTTCTAATTCATTACAGCAAGACTTAATATCAGTTGAAGTAAGCCCCAATCCTACTTCTTATCAATTCCAAGCAGATATAGCATTGAAAAAGGCAGGAAATGTTGAAGCCTATATTATGAATAGCCAAGGTATGGTTGTAAGAAACGAAAGCCTTGGAAATTTAAAAGCTGGTGATCATCAGATAACTATTGATGTGGATAAATTGCAAATTGGTTTCTACCAATTATATGTCAAAACCCAATATGGCGTAGAAACTAAAATGATTTCCGTGGTAAGATAAATTCCTACGAATTTTCATAAGTGTTATTATTTAAGTGAAAATTATTGGTTCGATGGTCTGTTTCATAATTGAGACAGGCCATTTTTTTTAACCTAGCTATTTGGATAAAGAAATGATTCGGAGCATTGGGTTCAAATCAACGACCAAGGAAAACTCCACCGCAAACATTTTGGTTTATTTAATAATACAATTTGTTGTTTTAATGAAATTCCTTTATATTTGTTGTTGAAAAGAAAAACAAGGATCGCGGGACCAGGAGTTTACGCGTGTTGGATTCCATTTTTATGACATATTGGTTTAACAGCCTAGCTAGAAATTCGGTTCTTGTTTGGCTGGTGAGCGCACAGGTTGGCTGGTGCGGTGGGTGGGCCGTTTTTTTACGTAGTAAAAAAAGAAGTCCCACCCTGGATTTGGAACCGACGGCCAAAATAATGTCTATTCCGCTGGAAAGCTGACAGATCATTGTCTTGTCTCAGCCTACTCTATTTCTCATTCATGAGCCATTTACTAGTACAGGAATATTGTTAAAAGAACAATTTTCTTTAGACGAGAAGCAGTATTTTTAACGTAGTGAATGAAATTGGACTTTAAATAATCGTAGCATGCTACCAGAAGAATTTATTCTCGCTTACGAATCCGCCTTGGCGACGCAAAACTGGTCTATGGTGGAGCCATTGATTTCTACAAAAGCTTGTGTTACTTTTTCCAATGGTTCTGTTCACAAAGGATTGGACGCGGTAAAAAATGCTTTTGAAAACAATTTCTCTCAAATAAAAAGCGAAAAATATTCAATTAGCAAGGTGCAATGGTTAGCGAAAGAAACGAACTATGCTGTCTACTTATTCGAATACAATTGGACCGGAGTAATAAAAGGATCTAGAGTTGCTGGAGGTGGAATTGGAACCTCAGTCATTATTTTGGAAAAAGGCAATTGGAAACTACTAACGGAACATTTGGGTAAACGCTTAATCTAGAAATAATGGAAGGAAATAGTTTTAGACTTAAACAAATTCTAAATCATGGGGATCAAATAATATGAAAAGTTAGATTTTGTTTAGCAAATATTTTAAGCCAAACGTAGTGCTTTCTTCCATAGAACTATTTCTAAAAACTAGATTAATTTCACGAAACAACCACTAGGATTTCTCTAAACATACCAAGGGATATCAATATCTAAACAAAACAAAAATTCAAGTCCATAGCATGGCTTACAAACAATTAAAACTTTGGTTCGACAAAGACCTCGCGATTCTTCTTTCGGATAAAATCATCAAGGTATACCCGAAATTCCCTTCACAGGAATTCATTTCTTCCATCGACAAAAAGGTTGATTCTTTAGAACTCAAAGATCGAGTAGAAACAATCGCGGATGAACTTCACGAAAAGTTAGGTGAAAACTATAACAAAGGATTAAAAATCCTATCAAAAATAATAGGACCTGAAAACAAGGAAGAAACTGGCATGTTCAAAAAATTCTACTGGATAATGCCCATCGCTAAATTCGTTGAAAAATACGGATTGAATGATTTCGAAGTCTCTATGAAAGCTATAGAAGAAATTACCAAAAGGAACACAGGAGAATATACTATCCGTCCTTTTCTGGAGCAATTTCCGAAAGAAACATTAGTACAAATGAAAGCCTGGTCCAAAAGTAAAAACAAACATGTGCGCAGGTTAGCCAGCGAAGGTGTACGCCCACGACTCCCTTGGGCTACCAAGCTAGATCAATTCATCGAAAACCCTACTCCATTTTTTCCCATCCTAAATAACTTAAAGGACGATCCTTCCAAATATGTACAAAAATCGGTGGCCAATTGCATTAATGATGTATTCAAGGACAATCCTACATTAGGCAAAGAATTAATCAATAAATGGGCAGTTGGAAAAATAAGTCAGCAGCGCAAATGGATTATTAAGCATGCGCTAAGAAATTTGATCAAGGTAAATGATCGCTGGGCAATATCAATTTGTTCGAAGTAATTCTAAATATTTTTGACGTTCAATTCTATCTCCGACAACACTGTTTCACGTATTGGCATAAATCTTGAATTCGTAAAAGTTGATTATTAACTAAACCACATGACCATGAAATTAAATGCATTTAACAAGCAGGCTAATCCAGCCAATTTATTACTTTCCAATCAACAAATGAATCATATTAAAGGAGGAGATGATGGCCTTGATACGATAGTTAACAACGGCAACGTTGCTGATTTGACCTTCGGCGGAGGAGCATAAAAATATTCCCTGTTTTAATTAAATCCAGAAATTAATCCTACTGCGAATACGGTAAGGATTAATTTCCTGGTTTAAATTATTGTAGAATCTTGACTTACATTTAACAGGTCGCGCCTCCGGTGCTGAAATTCGGGTGGTTTGTATTTCGTTGCTATAAATATTACAGCCCGCCGGGGCTTTATCGCGTGATTCAAATTAAATCACCAATATTCGATTCGATCAAAATACATTCGACCCAAGAACTCAGCACCTAGTACCTCGAACCAATTTCAAAACTTCCGGAGACCAAGGACCTGTGACCAGAAACCTTCTCACAATTTTTTCGACTCACAATACATTCGACACTTTTGACTTTTGACTTTTTAATTTTTAATTTTGACTTTTGACTTTTGACTTTTGACTTTTGACTTTTCAATCGATTCGCAATACATTCGACACGTTTGATCTCGCCTGGCGGCCAGACAGGCTTTTAAGTACAAACGCAATGCATTACGTTTCTGCTAAATTTTACTTTTAATCACCATGAAACCTAAACCCATCGATCCTAATCTTCCACCAAAAGAAAACCAAAGACCAAGTCCAACATAACTTCCGGGGACCAAGGACCTGTGACCAGAAACCCATTCATAATATATTCGACTCGCAATACATTCGCCCTAGCGCCCAGCGACTAGCACCCAGCACCTCGACTAAATGAAACCTAACCCTACAAATCCCCGTACAACACCTACACCATTTTCCAGATGCCTAAAGGATCTTATCAAGTCTACGTCATTGAGCTATCCAAACGTGTGTTCACCGAGAGCACAAGATTCCGAAATGCTAACCCTCAATTCAACGGTGTACTACAATGTTTATATGTAGGTATGACCAGCAAAACTCCAAAGGAAAGATTGGAACAACATCTATCAGGGCATCTCAGTAAGAAAGGCTACAAACTTTCATCTAATATTGTAAAAAAGTATGGGATGTACTTGAGGCCAAGTTTGTACAATGACATTGAAAGTTTAAGTAAAAAAGAAGCGCTAGAAATGGAAAAAGAACTATCGCTCAAATTACGCCGAAAAGGATATGCCGTTTGGTTTAATTAAAATTTGCCCTCCGTTTGTCTCCACTATTTTTTCTCCTTATTCATACAATAAATACTTCGCTCTGGTTTGCTTAAAAGCATTCAATTCCTCTTGCCAACTTCCTTCGATCTCCTCTTTTGATTTTCCTTCAACAATCATTTTTTGAATTTCTTTATTTCCAATTAGCAAATCAAAGAAGTTCGTCTTGAGAAAGAAATTCTCCTTATCCGGAAAATTGTTGTAAGCATCGATTAAGTATCCAATATTGAAACCAAGACTTCTCAATTCCTCCACCGATTTATTGGCGAGGCTCACTCCATTGCAACTTTGGCCTTCCAACTTCACCTTCCATTTTGAAGCATTTGGTTGTGGCGTAAAAGTGAAATTTTGGTTTTCAAGTGCTGGGTGCCCAAATGTCAAAAATGGCGCTGGGGTA
>CALGJW010000048.1 GCA_937930025.1 uncultured Saprospiraceae bacterium
AAAGTACACCGGAAACTTTGCCGGTGGAGAAGCACATGGCAAAGGTGAAGTCACCCGGATTGACGGCCGCCGATATGTAGGTAAATTCCGAAAGGGAAAGAGACAAGGTGAAGGTAAAGTGGTCTGGACTACTGGTGACCAGCTAGTAGGTACTTGGAGCAATGGCCAGCTCATGGGAGATGCGTCTTATCAATTTGCTAACGGAGATCAAATGTTGACCAACTGGAATCGCCAAGGTGCTATGGCCAATGTCAGCTATATTTTCCAATCTGGAAAAGCGATAAAAGGTACCTTAAGTCAGGTCGAATCACAACTTGCAGAATTGGAAGGAATGGTAGCTGGAGCAATGTATGAAAATATTCGTTTAGGCGCCTACGGTATGGCCATGGAGTACTTGCACAATGATCAAACTGATCAGGCCATTGAATACCTAATTCTCGCCAAGGACGAATTGGAAATTGGAGGTGCAGTCACCGAGATGCTAGCTTTACAAATCGAACTTCTGGAAAGAGAATTATCCAATGAGACAATGGCTCGATTAAATAAGTAATTTATTGTTGAGCCCTTCCAAGAAGGAGAGGTTGAATTACCTAGAAAAAACGTATTTCGACTAACTGTACTTTCGACATTGCGTCGTAGTCAATCTGGCGACAGCAGGTGGCTTGTACCTTATGGCTTCGAAGCGAACTTGCCTAACAGATAAGTAGATTGAATTTTATTGGACTCCGCTCCCAACACACACAAAAAAGTCGCCATTCCAATAGCCTTAACAGCCGGAATCACCTCGCCATGCTCATCACGACGCACAATTTTATACACCTTCCATTCAAATCTATCAAATGGAATATTAAAAGCTTCGACTTGCTCAATCAATTCTTCCTGAGTATTTACTCAAGTTAATTTTTCTTTCTTAAGAGATGGTCTGCTTTCTCTACTAGGATATATGACTTTACAGGAAACCGGAATATGAAAACTATTTTGAAAAGCTGTTTCTGATTCTTGAGGGGAATCTTGGGTTATTGCTTCTTGCCAATTCGTTTGTACTTCTGGAAATTGTTTGGCGAGGGCCGCAGCAATTTCTGAATAACCGGGGCGATATCCTCGCTTATAGAAATACGGCCAATAGCTGACGTTTAATCTTTTTGGTGCTAAACAATTTTCATCTGCTTTGAAAATTACAAAATGAGGAGAAGTATAAATTTTGGGAACGCTGCTATCTGGCAAGGTCAAGAACTAATTCAATACTAGTTTGATGAATGCGTTTTTTCCGATGGTTGTAAAAACAGCCTATCCCTTTACATTAGAAAATAATGACCCTGCCAATAATATTTTAGGACAGGATGCAGCATTACCTGGATTGACCATCGATCAGCAAGGGCAGTTTGATTATCTGAAAAAATTGGAAGAAAAAATTGCAGCAGGCGGAGGGGAAGGACTGATCTATTGGGAACCAGCATGGGTTTCTACGGAATGTTTCACCCAATGGGGATGGGATCACATTGGGATAATGCCACGTTGTTTGATCACAATAATAAAGCTACAATACGGATGCAATATTTTACTGGGGACTAATTCAACTATTCGGCATGTCAATCAGCAAATAATGGTGATGGTTCACTTTCTTACTCATGAAATAGTCGTAAGACTTTTTAGTCGATTAACTATCATAATTTTGCCTTTCAAAACCCCTTCCAAATTCAAGAAAGTCAAGCTATATTTACAAGAGAAATCTACTGACATGAAATTTTTCTTTTCTACTATTCTTATTATAATTCTTTCCGGGAGCCAAATAACCGCCCAATATTCCACGAAACAAAACTCCTCAAAAATTGAATTGACAGGAATATTGATTGATAAGTTAGTCCATTCTGGGGAAGAAAATCACACCACTATTTCTCAGCCAGCAGACAGTGTTGAAATAAAAAAACTTAAAGTCAACCTCGGTGGGGCGCTTCGGTTCAATTATAACTATTCTTCTTGGAAACCGCTACAGAAAAAAGTTGGAGGTGCATTTGGTTTTGAAGTATTTCGGCTAAATGTAGATGCTGAACATGGCAAATGGGGAATTCATATAGATCAAAGATTTTATGCACAAGGATTCGGTGGCGCCTTTTTAAAATATGGTTGGTTTCAATACCAGATAAATGAAAAGTCCCATGTCAAATTAGGACTAATACCCGCCTACTTTGGAACACAACAATTTAATTCTCATTCTTGGTTTTTTCAACTCCCATTTTATTTGGGCTTTGAAGATGATCACGATATGGGCCTGAGTTACAATTTTGAAAATGATAAAATTCAACTGGATTTTGGATTTTATAAAAATGCTGAGACCTTAAGCTTTGCCAACAATGCGCCAATAAGTGACGCGCGTTACAATTATGATTTTTCTGGAAGAAATAAAGAAATTAATCAAAGCAACTTGCGATTTAACTATAAACTGGGGACCAAATCAAATTCAAAAATTGGTGCCTCTTTGCAGTATGGAGGAATTTGGAATATTGATACAGAAGATGTAGGAAGTCATTATGGACTTGGGTTACATTATGAAAGTGATTTTAAAAATTGGAATGTCAAAGCGCAGTTTTTAACTTATGATAATCGCGCTAAAAATGCCGAAGGAGAAAGCAGAGACTGGATCGAAATGACTGCATATGGAGCACCTTACCAGACGGCAGCAAAGGCAAGTATTTATTCAATCAGCATTGCCTACACATTTGTTCTTAAGAAAGGAATATTTGACTCCATTCAAATATATAACGACTATTCTTACATGAATAAATCTATCAGCGATTGGGAGGATACTCAAATGAATGTATTTGGATTATTGTTAAGTGCAAACCCCATGTATATTTATGTTGATTTTGCAAGTGGATTACATCAACCTTGGCTTGGTCCTCAATGGACTGGAGCGCTTTCCACTGGTGATCCAGAGAATAGTTGGGAAAATCGGTTTAATATAAATTTTGGCTATTATTTTTAATATTTGAAGCCGCATGATTAAAAAAATATTTCATCTTCTTGCCATTGCGCTTTTCGTGGTTTTGCTATTCCTTGCGTATGACTTTTATAGTTTTATACAAGAGCGAAATTCCATAGTCGAACAAAAAGGATTGCAAACTACAGCAGCTCTAAGGGATCAAGTCGATGAAATTCTTTCGAAAATTGCAGCAGAAGGAGAACGCTTAGCTGAACTATTTGGAGAAAATGAATATTCGCAAAAAGAAGTTGAGCAAATCATTAAGGAAAGTTCTTTAAGCATTCCAGAAATTCAAGGAGTAACCGCCTGTTACGAGTCCAATGCTTTCTCTTCTACTATCGATCTATTTTGCCCCTACTACAACAAAGGTTCTCAGGATTATCTTTATGTGGAGGACAGTTATGACTATACAAAAATAGGAGAAGGTACGGCATGGTATACTTCAGTAAGAGATAATGGAAAAAAATGGGTGGAACCTTACTTTGCGAAA
>CALGJW010000049.1 GCA_937930025.1 uncultured Saprospiraceae bacterium
TTCTTGCACTTAAATTTAATATTTAAACTAACTGTAGAAATAAAATTTACTTTGGCAAAACAACAACACTTTAAGGTGTTGATAATTAATAACTTACAATGCAAATTGCAATTTAATTTTACTACCGAAACTTGAGTTAATTACAGCCTAATAGGAAGGTCCGTAATGCAATCTATTGAGTTAAGTCATATTTACAGACGATTACTTCGAATGAAATAGTTACCGAAAGTTCGCTTAATGTTTCAAGTTTCTCCTTGTCAAATTTATAAAGATATGGAGTCATGGAAATTAAATTTAGCAAATCTGCTCGGGATAAAGAAATGATTCTTTTTAAGTTTTCCACTTTAATAATTTGAAAAAGGACGATTGAATCGATGTCTTCTTGAATAGTCGATTGATGCGGAATAAATTTATCGTAAACAAGTTCTGCCACCTCTTTCATGTGGTCTCCTATGGGAATTACTTTTACAAAGTATCCTCCGGGTTTGAGCACTCGCTTGAGTTCTTCAAGGTCGATAGGGGCGAAAATATTTAAAAGCAGATCAATAGAATTATCTACGATTGTAATATTGAAAGCGGAACCAACGAGGTAAGTTGATTCTTTATCTTTCACTGATGCTGAGGCAACAGCTATTTTCGAGATATCAATTCCTGTTTTTTTGAAGCCTTGTTGTTTGAATAAATTACGGGTATAAAAGCCTGTTCCGCAACCTATATCTAATAGCTGAATGTTTTCATGTTCGTCCGTAGGTAAATTTTGAATAGAATTAATATTGGACTCAATAGAATCGAGGAGAAAATCGAATTGTCCGGTTTTCAGAAAAGCCTCTCTGGCATTAGACATTATTTTATTATCTCCTGGGTTACTAGATTTCTTCTGGTTGGCCAACAATAAATTAATGTACCCTTCTTTGGCGATATCAAAGGAATGGCCATTTTGGCATCTCAAAGATTTTTCAGATTGATGCAGTAAAGATTTACAATTAGGACAAGTAATGATTGACATTTGCAATTGGGCTAAAGTAGTTCACTCATTTTGACAACTACATTGTTCAATTGCATTTGTCTGATGATTTAGTAATCAATGGCAATGATACTTCTTTATTTTTTAGCACTCATGAACGCTCATTTTTGAAAATTCTTTTACTATTGTGCACCAAAAAATGTTCTATTGGGCATTTGTTTGTAACATTCTTGACCTACCAATATCTAAGCGCTTTGCCATTTTCCAAAAATTCCTTTAAGGACTTCTGAATAAGGTGTGTCCAACCGCCAACGAAATTGGATCTGATGAAATCTGGATTGATAAATGTTTCTAGCCCTTCATGGGTGAGCGTCACCTTGGTTTTTTCGCCAACAGTTGATAATTCAAAAGTGACAAAGGAAAGCCCAGGATGTCCTTCATATTTCCAAGAATGCTTGAGTTTTTTATTAGGGATAACTTCTAATACCTCACATAAATGATTATAGCGTTTGCCTTCCTCGCCGCCTTCAAATTGAAACTTGTAGCCCACTTCAGGTTTGAAATCGGAGATATCGAAATACCATTTTTTCATTAACTCCTTTTCGGTAATTGCACGCCAAACAAGTTCTATAGGTGCATTGAATTCTTGTTCAATTATTAATGGTTGGTTTTCCATGATTGTTGATTTTATAATCTTTTTTTCCTTTTCGGTTTAGATTGTAATTCTTCTAATAAATTATCCAATTGATTGAATTTGCCAGTCCACATTTTTCTGAAAGGCCCTAACCAATCTGCAACTTCCGTAAGTTTTTGAGCTTCTATATTGCAGTATCGCTCTCGACCTTCTTTTTTAATAGTGATCACTCCGCATTCCTGTAGATATTTGATATGCAAGGAAACCGCCTGTCTCGTCATATCGAACTTATCGGCCAAGGCATTGACATTTTGTGATTCGCTGGTCAATGATAATAGTATGCTTCTTCTGGTAGGATCCGCGATCGCATTAAATACATCTCTTCTCATAATCTCTATTTAATAAGCAAGTGTTCGCTTGCAAATATATGCGAAAGGTTTTGCTTGCGCAAATTTAATTAGGAAAATTTTTTTCTGAAAATGTTGGAGTAGGGGATTGAGTGACTAATAGGTAAGGGAATAAGCAAGAGGCTAATTCATATTGGTATAAAACTAATTTTACGATATATACTTACTCACCAATTGCGTACTGACATCCCATAGCTTTTTGGCTAATGCTTCATCTTCAGCTAATTTGGCAGGCGCCTTTTCTTTTTGCTTACAAAAATACTTGCCGTTGGTTTTTAAAGCTTCCGGCGAGCTCGCCAAATAAACGGTTGTTTTTGCTCCATTTGTAGGGGATAAAAAAAGTGGCTTGAAAACTTTCCACATGCCTCTCCATAAAATACCATTGTCATTTTTTTCTGCTATTGCTGTACTAACTACTCCTGGATGTAAACTATGGCTGTAGCAAAAAGAATATCTTCTTGCTAACTCTTTTGTGAAAAGTACGTTGGCTAATTTTGATTGTCGATAGGCTTGCATGGCGCTGTATGACTTTGGGCCTTGCTCGCCTCTAAAGCTATCAAAATTTATTTTTCCTTTGTAATGAGCATGAGAACTGACATTAATTATTCTTGGTTCCTCAGATCGATGTAGTATATCCATCAATTCAGTTGTGAGTAGGAAATGCCCCAGGTGATTGACACCAATTTGCATTTCAAAACCATCCTTAGTAAACTGTAATTTGTCTGTAATTAATCCTGCATTGTTTATCAAAATATCCAACCTTCCAAATCGCTCTTTGTAATTTTGAATGGCAGTTCTTACCGAGTCTAAATTGGCTAGGTCGCAGTGCAATGCTCGGACTTCTTGACTTTTAGTAATCGATTTTATTTCACTAACCGCCTGCTTCGCTTTCTCCAAATCTCGACAAGCAATAATGACCTTGGCTCCTTTTCTAGCTAGCGCTACTGCTGTTTCTTTGCCTATTCCCGCGTTTCCTCCGGTGATTAGTATGTGTTGCATGGTTAATAGACTTTAAGCTTAGATTCCCGCACTTGGTTGCAGTCTCGCACATTTGTATTCTATTTCCAGGCCTATAAAGCCTATAGTAAAGTTCAAGTTAACCTAATTATTTACTAAACATTAGTAGTCTGGGAAAAAATACTATTGGGGAGTTATTGTCATGGAGCCGCCAATGTTTTCTACTCTTCCATTGAATTCGCCATTACCAATATAAACACCAGTATTTCTAAAAACGGCTGAACCATTTATTTTTAATAGGCCATTATTATTTAATGTTCCAGTATTGTTAAACTCGAAGCCATCTAATATTTTGATTATAACATCGCTTGGGATTATGTTTCCAGTAGCTGGTGTAACATTAGCCAATACTTCAACAGTACCTCCTCCATCTGCTGTAGCAGCCGCAATGGCTTCGGACAAAATGTTATATCCAAATTTTAAATGTTCATAGTCGTAGTCTGCATCTATAAATTTGTACAATTCTAAGCCCAAACTTGCACTAGATTCCACAGCAGCTCTTAACAATAATATAGAATCCAGACTAATAATTTCTTCTATTTCTGTTCCAGCTAGACCAGGAGAGGCGTCTACAGTAAGTGTAGTCCCTAAGGCGGTACCATTACTTTTCCAAAGTTCCAGACCATTTAGGTCATCAACAACTGCGAAATACATCAAGCTATCTTCAATGAATATTTCATTTGGATAACTATGTCCTGCGCCCGGATTTATATCAAGGACCATGACTGTATTTATTTCACTTCCATCAGTTTCCCAAAGCTCATAACCAAGTACGCCATCCGTGGCGGAAAAATAAAGTTTGTCGTTGAATACTTTTGGATCACCGGTTACACCAGTAGAAGCACCTGGATTAATATCTTTGACCATTGTAGTTCCGGAAGAGGAGCCATCAGATTTCCAAAGCTCATACCCATTGATTCCATTGGTGGCCACAAAGAATAGTATACTATCTAAAGTCTGAAAATCGGCAGATGTTCTTATACTAGAAGAGGTTCCCGGATTTATGTCTATTACTGGTACTGTTCCTGAATTGCTGCCATCCGTTTTCCACAATTCAATTCCATTTACACCATCATTGGCGGAGAAAAAAATCTCATCTTCTAGGACAATTAAGTTTTTTATACTGCTACTAGAAGTTCCTGACCTTATATCCTTAACTATTGTAGTACCCATCTCTGTTCCATCCGTCTTCCAAAGTTCTGTACCATTCAAGCCATCATTGGCCGTAAAGTATAGGGTGTCGTTCAGCGAAATAAAATTTCTGGGAGTGCTACTAGAAGACCCAGCATTGATATCTTTTACCAAAACAGTTCCTAATTCGGTACCATCAGATTTCCATAATTCTATCCCCTCAACATTATTACCAGCGCTTATGTACAACGCATTGTTGACTTCCATAAGCGCATAGATTACGGCAAGGCCCGCACCAAAATCTTTAACTTTTACTGTTCCTGGAATTGTTCCATCTGACTGCCATAATTCGGAGCTGGTACTGTTTCTTGCGGTGAAATAGAGAAGATTATTATATATAGTAAAGTATTGGGGAATGCCACTATCCGAACCAGGTCTCAAGTCCTTGAAAATTGTTGTTCCGGCTTCTGTGCCATCTGAGCACCATAATTCTGAACCATAAGTAGGACTGTATGCCGTGAAATATATTTTTCCGTTGTAGCTTATGAAGCCTCCAGGATAACTATCAGCGAAACCTTCCCAAATATCTTTTATTATATCTGTACCAACTACTGTTCCATCACTCAGCCATAATTCATTCCCGTGAATATCGTCATTTCCGTTAAATACGATATTTCCATTTAACGCAGTTAAATATCCAGGAACACTTGATTGAGTTCCTGGTATTAAGTCCTTTATTAAGTTGGTGCCATTTAAAGTTCCATCGCTTGACCATAATTCTAAACCATGAACATTGTCATTAGCCGAAAAATATACAATGCCCCCTGAGACAACTGCTTTGCCAATGGAATTATTTATTCCGCTACCAGCTGAACCAGGATTGATATCTTTTATTAAAATGGTCCCTACCGCAGTACCGTCTGATTTCCACAATTCGCTTCCATTTATTCCATCGTCTACTGTGAAAAGTGCATCGCTTCCCAATGCTAAAATATCTCTTGGAAAACCGTTTGAAGTGCCAGAAGCTATATCCAATACTAATAGTGTACCGGCAGTGGTTCCGTCTGATTTCCATAGTTCCCAGCCATGCACACCATCATTAGCGGAGAAGTAGGCCATGCCATTGATGTTGGCGAATTCTCTTGGAAAGCTACCTGAATTACCAACGTTAATATCTTTTACCAATATGGTCCCAGCTGCGGAACCATCTGATTTCCATAACTCAGACCCGTTTCCGCCATTTGCACTAAAGAATAAGGTGTTGTTTACAGCAGTGAGTCGAGAAACACTGCTACCAGAAGATCCAGTTCTGATATCCTTGACCATTTCTGTGCCTGCGAGCGTCCCGTCCGATTTCCATAATTCAACTCCATTGGTACCATCATTAGCTGAAAAATATAATAGCCCATTCATAACAGTGAAGTTATTAAGTGCGCTACTCACAGTTCCGGGATTAATATCTTTTACAAGGACCGTACCTGATGGGGTACCATCACTTTTCCAAAGCTCATCTCCGGTAAAAGTTCCTCTAGCTTTAAAAAGTAAAGTACCATTTACGTTAGTGAGTAGAAAGCCATCGAAGCCACCAAGATCCAATCGGATTTGCTTTATATTAATCGTACCAGATGTAGTACCATCGCTTTTCCAAAGTTGAAAATAGGTATTATTCTCTTTTCGTGTAAAGTATAGGGTTCCATTCACATTTGTGAAATTCGATAACTCATTGTAAGAGCTCAAAGATGAAAAATCCTTAACGAGAATTGTACCCGATTCAGTCCCGTCCGACTTCCAAAGTTTTTGCTTAGAGTCTGCTTCATCTGCAGAGAAAAATATTTCACCATCTATATTCAAAATATTTTTTGGGTTAGAGTTGTAATCAGGACTAGGGCCAGGATAAATGTCTTTTACTAGTTCAAAAGATTGAGCAGGACAGTTAATGAGTAATGCGAAAAAAGATATTGAAATTGCAAAGAGAAATTTGACGATGATTTGGTTTTGGAGCATTGGACTTTCATTTGTTTAAAAGACCCACAATTTACTACGCATGACTTGAAAAAACTTAATTTGAAATAGCAATTTTTGTTTTTGGAAATGATTAGATAAATACGATTAATTTATCACCTTTTATTGGTGATAAATTAATCAATTATAGCATCCTTACCTTTTTAATAAGAATTGCATTCGCAGAAATGGCTACGGAATGCCTAAGGGAAATCCGTAGGTTTGATAAAGTAAGTCAGTAAAGTTTACTTATTTGCTGGCTTACCCGCTCCCACAGTCGCCTTCTTAAACCACACTTCAGTATAATCTCCATTGGCATATTGCTTTTGGATATCACCGCCATAAGTTTCAGCTCCCGAGCACCAAACCATATTTTTGGAAGGATCCTTTCCGTTCGTTTGATTGTAAGCTCCTTGTTTGAAATACATCAACTCACCCGCGTAAGCCGTCGGACGTTCAACTCCATCTTGACCGATCGGAACAAACAACTTTTGTGTTTGTGCTGGAATTTTTGCTTTTGTGGTGTACTCCGATTTCAATAAGTTCTTGGTAAAGGTTTTGGTTTCATGTCCTTCGCTTTTGAACGTAACAGTCATTATCCCTTTGTGTACATTTATTTCGTAACTAAATTCTTCACCAAGCTCAATTCCATCTTTTGGTTCCGCAGGATAATCTGTTGGGTTTGATCCTACAACTGACATGTCGTATCCCCATACGGGCGTTGAATAATCCCAACGGCCACCGTTATCATCGCCAGCTGTGTTGATTTCATAATTCCAAAAAACAGAGCCTTTTGTGTGTCCAGGGAATTTTTTATAAAAGATCTTACAAGGTTCATTTTCATGTCCTTCTCCGGAATGAATTTGGCCTATTACTGTCGAATAGGAAGCCGCGACTCTAGCATCGCCAGAAGTAGATACGTGAATGACTTGTAATTCCCCAGTGAGATTCCCTCCGTCTTCCGGAATCCATTCTCTTTTTTCGTGCAATTCCGATCTCGTATTACTTGAATTTTTAGAAGTGACCCCTTGGTTTGGTGTTTTGTAAACGACCCAACGCATGGTCCCATCAATTACGGTATAGAAAAAATCTTTTTGTTCGTAATCCACTAGATTATTTTCATTCGTTCCATCCCCCAAAAGGATTTTGAATTTATCCATAAAAGGAATTACCGCACTTGGGTAAACTGTTTTATTAGCTAGTCCATCATTGGCTGCGAAATAGCCTGCGTTGGAGTAGGCATCCTCTGGCACTGTGATCTCAGCAGACTTAAACCAAACTTCTGCGTAGTTGCCATCTGCATATTGCTTTTGTAAATCTCCTCCATGCGTTTCAGCACCAGAGCACCACACTTTATTGACAACAGGATCTTTACCATTGGTTTGATTGTAGCAACCTAATTTGAAAAACAACCCTTGCCCTTTGTAGGCAGTCGGCACCTCAATACCATCCTGTCCGATTGGATAAAACAAATTTTGAACTTGCTTCGGAGTGGCCGCTTTGGTTTTATATTCTGAATCTATTAGGTTCTTTGAAAATGTTTTGGTCTCATGACCCGGGCTACTGAAGCTAAGATTCATCACGCCATCTTTCACATGCACTTCATAACGTATTTCTTCTCCTAAGGCAATACCATCTTCCGGCTCAGGCGGATATGTATTTTCACCTGTTGCTATAACAGAAAAGTCATAGCCCCAAATTGGATAAGAATAATCCCATCTTCCAGAATTATCATCCCCGGCTGTATTGATTTCATAATTCCAGAAAACGGAACCTTTGGTATGTCCAGGAAATTTCTTGTAGAATAATTTAAATGGTTCATTCTCATGTCCATCTGCACTATGAATTTGACCTATTACAACCGAGTGTGTAGAGGCAACTCGAGGATCTCCTGTAGTGGAAACATTCATTACTTTGCAGGTTGCGGTCAGTTTTGCATTTGACATAGCAGACCATTTTTTTACCTGTGCTAACTCTGTTCTTGTATTATTGGATGTTCCATGAGTATTACCAGCATTGGGCGTTTTATAAACGACCCAATCTTTTTTTCCATCATTTGTAGTATAAAAAAAATCTTTATACTCTTGAGCTGTTGCATCACCAACATTTGACCCATCTCCCAAAATTAATTTCCAATGATTGAATATCGGAGTCACGTCACTTGGATAAACAGTTTTTTGAGCAGCCTTTTTACCTTGATCCATAGCTGTATTTCCGCAGCCAGTCAGTACCACGAAAATACCTGTCAAAAAGATTGTTGATAATAATTTCATATAGATTTCGAGATTTATTACTTAACAAATTTCCAATTCCAGGAATTAATTCTGGTTCAATTGGAGGTTTCAATCAATTAGCTGACTTGCAAAT
>CALGJW010000050.1 GCA_937930025.1 uncultured Saprospiraceae bacterium
ACCTGAATATGATAGAGATAAAGTCTTTTCAGGGGATATCAAAAAAGTGATCAAGTGGTTTAATTTCTTGCACCAAAGAAATCTAATTCCCGAAGAAGAAGTAGAAGAAACGGTAGAAAGTGAAGAAGCTACTCCTAAGAAAAAAGCTCCCAAAAAGCCCAAAGCCAAAAAGGAAAAGGCCTAATTCAGCTATTTAATTCATTACATTCATAAAATTACGCACTAAGGCTAAAGCAGTCTGATGATTCATCTTTGGATCATCCCAATCTAGCTGTTCAAAGTTCTTTTTGACATATTTTTGCTTAGCTGTGATAGACATCTGATCTTGAATTTGCCTACGCTCTTCATCACTACGACCAGGAGTTTTCATCATTTTTTCCGTCAATTGATTGTTTCGATCTATATCTGTCGCCATCATCTTGATAATCTGATCTCTTAATAGAAACACCTTATCTGGCGCCTTATTAAAGCTAGTTTCTAGCTTATTGATCGCTTGCAAATAGGCTATTTTCTTAGCATCTGCCTCTTTACCCTCCTGTGCTGAAAGCAGGCCTGGAAGCAGTAAAAGACTGAAAATGAATGATTTTAGTTGCATAATTAGGAGGGATGAAGTGGAAAAATACGAATAAATATGGGTTCCAAGCTTTTACCGCGAATAGCATACCAATATGTATATTTGTAGCATCAAAAGTTTAAACAATGAGAAGCCTTATCTATTCCACACTATTCGCTTTTTCAGTAATCTGCCTTAACGCTCAGGATGTTACGGAAATAGACACCATGCCGGTTCCGAATAACTTTATCAAAATTTATAAGAATTTCCGCTATGAGTCTTTGCCGGATCTTGTATTTAATGGTGCAGATTTCAATTACTATGTAGAAAGACAGGATCTCTTTGGAAATGGATTTGGTATTGCCTTTAACCATACCAAGGATAATGGCAATTTTTGGGAAATTGGATTAGCTGAAATGAATTTTGCCGGATCCAATAAAACAACCTCTTATCGAGAACTAGATTCCCTTTTTTACCAAGATTACCGTGAAGTAGAATACAAGCGGCAGGATTTTTATGTCAACTTGGCCTATGGTATCACTTTGGGAGAAGGGGATACTGGCAAATGGCGAATGACAGCTGCTGCTGCATTAATGCCTTTTTTCCAATCCATAGATGTCTCTGCCATCGATGAAGAAACATTACCCGTTGCGACTAATATTATAGGAGCCTCTTTGGCGGCTTATCCAGCCTTTCAATTTCGGGTATTCAAAAAAGGATTCCTAGAAATTTCATTGCCGATTAGATTATTGCGTGCCGCTGGATTTACTGGCGAATCAGGAAATCCGTTTCTAAATTTAGTGGAAACCAATCGCAATAGTTTCGATGTAGATGTGTTGCCTTCTATTTATGAATTAAGATTGGGATTATCTATTGGTTTATAAATTTGAACTACCTTTACAACTCATATAAATTCAAAGCAACTTAAACGAATTTATTTTCATCCTAATAGAAACTGATTCCTACCATACGATATGCATAAATACTTTTCTCTTTTGATCCTCGCTGTTTTTTTCAGCACTGCAATTCTTAAAGCACAAACTGACCGAGCTGTAATAGATGGTCCTCGGGAAAATGGTACAATTGAAGAGCAGTTGGACTATATGATTATCAAAGAAAATAGTTACCAAACTTATAAGGTCATTCCTAAGGTGAAGATGGAAAGGTTTAAGACTAATGTATTAGACACCTTGGCTGGAATCCGCAATAAATTACAAACGACTAATAATACCCTTGCGGAAAGAAATGCCACTATCACCTCTTTGAACGATTCAGTAAAAAAATTACAAGCTGATTTGGATGCGACCAATTTAGAAAAAAATAGTGTCTCTTTTCTTGGAATGAACATGAGCAAAGGAGGATATAAATCTTTAATGTGGTTGATAATTGCTGGACTTGCCGGATTACTCGGTTTCTTCGTTTTCAGATTTAGAGAGAGTAACGTGAGCACTGTTCAGACTAGAAAAGATTATGAAGACCTACAAGTAGAATTCGAAGACCATAGAAAACGTTCTTTAGAGCGAGAACAAAAAGCTATGCGAAAACTGCAAGATGAATTAAATAGAAAAGGAGGAGCATAATCTTACTTATTCTTTAAGCTGTAGCTAAAAAGTGACAAATTCATTCAAAAGTTTGTCACTTTTTTATTGCGGCCAAGGCAGCTCTAACCGAGCCATTTTCTTTAAGTAATTTAGCAGCAGCGGCATAATCCAAGTCTGATTTTTCCATAATCAATTTAGTCCCACGGTCTACCAACTTTTCATTACTCAATTGCATGTCGACCATTTTGTTGTCTTCCACATGTCCTAGTTGAATCATCACTGCCGTAGAAATCATATTCAAAACTAACTTCTGAGCAGTCCCAGCTTTCATCCTAGTTGATCCCGTAAGAAACTCGGGGCCCACAATTACATCAATGGGAAAATCAGCCTGAGCGGCCACTGGAGAATCAGGATTACAAGTAATAGAACCAGTGGTCAAACCCAGTGCCTTACAATCTCTCAAGCCGCCAATTACATAGGGTGTACGTCCTGAGGCGGCAATTCCAATAATACAATCTTGACTATTGATATTAAATACTGATAAATCTTTAATGGCTTGTTGGTCATCATCCTCTGCAAATTCCACTGCTTTACGCATAGCGCCATCTCCTCCCGCCATAATCCCAATGACTACATCATGTGCCACTCCAAAAGTAGGGGGACATTCGGAAGCATCTACGATTCCCAATCGGCCAGAAGTACCCGCGCCTATATAAAACAAGCGCCCACCTGATTTCATCTTTGGGACTATTGCTTGGACCAATTGCTCAATGGCTGGTAAACATTTTTCTATAGCCAATGGGACGGTTTTATCCTCTTGGTTTATCCCTTGGAGAATTTCTAGCACAGACATTTTTTCTAAATGTCTGTGGTGGGAGTCTGACTCTGTGATGGTTTTTTTCATTGTGTGTTAGCTACTGATAAGCAAAGGTAGCAAAACCATGAATGAAGATGAACAGGCGGGAATAGCTTAAAAACGAACAAGATTCATTTTGTTAGTTTAATGTCTCAAAATTTGCAATTTGACCCTTTGTAAACAAAACGAATCAATAAATTTGATATTCGACTAAATTGTGTTATATTTAGAAACTCAAAATCTTATAACAATATGAAAATTTCAACTTACTCCTCCCTAATTTGTTCTACTCTTCTACTCTAAGTAGTCAAAACATCTTTACTCAAATTGATCCATCCATTGTTCAATATGACGGTATTGAACAACAGCGTATTGCAAATTATATTGGGCGAGATAACATAGAAGAAAATTTTCTTGTGTCCCTTTCTGATTTTCAAAATGTTTGGACCAATGGAATTTACGAATTCTATTTACCGCAATCCAATGAATTGCTTATCGCCGAAACTATAGAATACAAAGAAATAAACGATACTGGAGGGTTTGAGTGGACGGCTTCTTTGAATAATGAAATGGGCTCGCTGCACATCTCTTCTACAGGCAATTTTACCACGGGATACATCCAAACAATCTCCAGCTACTATTCTCTTGAACCCGTAAAAGAGCATTTGAGTATTTTAATAAAACATGCCAATATAGCATCTGGCCCAGAAACTTGTGGGACCTCAATTCAATATGAATCATCGGGTAATGCTGCAGCTAGCACCGCTAATTGTGCAGAATCAGAAGATGATTGTAGTGCAGTTATTAGCATTGGTGTATTAATGACTCCAGAAGCGTTGGACTGGTTGTCTGTTGAATTTGGAGGCGATCCTACACTTCAGGAAAACTATATTCAAACAGGGTTAAAAAGCTTAGAGCATGCTTTTTGGAATAGCAATATTTATAATAAGTCTATTAGATATGAATTAATCCCTTACAACAACTTTCCGCTTTCTACATCTATATTTGACGACAGAGACTATCTCAGCAACTTGCTAGGACCCGGAATAAGATCAACTAATGAGCTAGATTTGTTAGTACTTTTAACAGATGACAGATATCCTATTCCTGGAGATCCCGATGGATTAACTTTTGCAGGAATTGCAAACGGACTTATCCCTTTCATTGATAATGCTTATGCGATAATTACCATAAATAATTTGTTGACACCGAGGTATACTCTTGCGCATGAATTGGGACATCTATTTGGAGCAAGACATTCGCTAGAATCCGATGATGATGCCGTATTTTGTGGTCATGGATATCGCTTTTTGAGCGATGATGGGCTTTATAAAAGGACAGTAATGGCCTTTAATACCGGCCTTCCAGATGGAACTTTTGTACATGCCAATAGAATTTTAAATTTTTCGAATCCAAATGTTGAATTTAACGGAAGTGTCACTGGTGATGATTGGGCAGAGGACAATGCTCGCGTACTAAATAATACCGCTTGTGACGTAGCGGATCATTACCCTACTGAGGAGATGGTTATTGGTATCCAAGGTCCTTCAGCAATTTGTAACACCCAAGAAGAATTTACCGCGCAAGTAATCGCAGCAGGGGCAGGAATTCAAGGTCAACCACCCTTTAGCTATCATTGGGCATGGAATACAACCGGTCTTTTTGGACCAAATAGTAATGAAATTAGTTTGGGAAACTCCAATTCCAATACGATAAGCATAGGAGGCCTGGCTTGTAATAGATTTTATCTTTCTCTTACGGTCACCTCTAGCGATGGGGTTGAAATTAAAACTGTTAGAAAAATTGTTTCCCCATGTGTCGTATGTCCTCCTGAGTTAAGACTTCAACAAGCGAAAGATGAAGGTATTTTTCCAAATCCTTCAAACGGGAAATTTACTCTCCAACTCCATACCGTTAGCATTGGAAAAAATTCAAATATTATTATTCAAGACGTAAATGGTCGTGTTGTTAAAAAGATTGACAAATTTCCGCTTAACAAAACAGCTAACCAAATCGTTATAGACTTATCAAACAATCAAGCGGGTATTTATTTCTGTCATTTAACTACTACCACTGAGCAAAGGACTTTTAAATTAATCAAGTTATGATTTCAAAAAACAACACCCTCCTCTTTTTGCTTTGCATGGCCTTCACACTATTCCAATCCTGTGACGACGATGAAATATTGACCATGCCCCCAAAGGATTTGGACAACTGTATGGTGGACACCACAGCTATTCAAGATTCTATACTATTGGAAGACTGGAAATATTTACCTGGTGATACCACCTGGGGCGTGATGAGTGCTACAAGAAATGATTCTATTTTATGGAGGGCATCTATGGGTGTAAGAAAGCAAGTTTCTCATCCAGATTTTCCTGATGACTTTTTAAGACTTGGAGCCACAACCTTTCAAGAAACTACAGGATTTTTAAGAGAACATTTATCAATCTCCGAAATTCCTGCTCATACCATAGGTACATTTAATCTCGAAAGAAGTCCATGGAACTACAATAATGATTCTATTGCTATACGACTTACTACGCTTCAAGATGATGGAGATGTAGTCGATGTTGATTACGATTTAGATCTTACCTATGCTTCAAATTACCTGAGTATTGACTATATCGATACGATGACCAATTACTATGAAGGAACATTTGGTGCTCAGTTATGTTTACGGCCGAGTGGACCAAATCCTCCTCCGGCTCATTCGGATACTATTCGGTATGAAGAAGGGAAGTTTTGGTTTATTTTGATTGAGTAGGTTTTAGCATAGAAGATATATCCATTAAATATTACCGATGAAATAAATCACTTGTACGAATTCCAAAGACAGCCCACCCTGTTTTCTCTACCTAATTCGTAGGCAGGCCCAAATAAAAAACCTTCTACTTAGTAATCACCAATTTCTTAAGCAATCGCCTCTCCCCATCTGGTTGATAAAATTCTAGATAATACATCCCTGTAGGAAGAGCCGGCAGCTCATACGATTGATTTTTTGATCCTTGAAACTCAGATTCAAAAAGATGTGCGGTTTGTCCCAATTTATTCAGCAAAGAAATTTTCCAATTTCCTTCTAGGGCTCCGTCATTTATAATATTGATTGTCTTTGAAGCAGGGTTTGGAAATATTTGCAGATTAGCATCTGAAATTGTTTCTAGATTTGATAGCTCATCCACCACCTCAATGAAGAAAGTATCTTTATCTCCACAACCATTTCCGTATTGTGCGATGACAGAAAGTTCATGAGTTCCTAAGTCTGCTATTTCTATGTCAGTAGTAAATCCAACTCCTTCAACATTTCCATCCAAACGCCAAATAACAGAATTTACGTTTACATTTCCAGTAAATTCAGTGGAGTATTCAGTAGATACATTGGGCAAGATTTGAGTGGCACCCATAATTTCGGCTTCTGGATAATCCACAACTTGTTCAAAAGTTTCTGTGATTGTAAAGTCAGAATTTATTGCGGTTACTGTAACTGTATATGTTCCTGCCTGACTGTATTTATGAGAAACAGAAAGTCCAGAATCTTCTTCTCCATCTCCGAAGTCCCATTCCACTCTGCTTGCATTTTTGCTATTGGAAGTAAATAATATATCGTTGGGACAATCTAATTCATTTCCAATTGGATCGACGGTAGGTTCTTCCAATTCCTCAAAGCACTTCCATCTGATTTCATATCCATCTGCAGTACCTGAACCATCTGCATAAAAAACAAAGTCTATTCTATTTGCTTCATAGAATAAAAATCTCGGGGCCTCATTATTGTTCAGTGTAATTCGGTTAGAAAAGAATCCACCGTTGTCGACTCGAATTTGCATTGGGTCATCATCCGTGAGAAAAGAAACGATTTCGACTTCGTATGCAACGGCATTCGGAGCCTCCACCAGCAAAGAAGTGGATTGATTATTGGAATACTCTTCATTCAATCCTCCGTCATCAATCACCGTTCCTTCACAATAGTAAGTGGTAAATTCGGTATCAGCTTCTTGAATAATTTCATCGCAATCTTCTAGGTTTTCATCCACTTGAATTTGATAAGAACTTTGAACATTGAAGGGACCATTCTCACAAGAATTTCCGGTTGCCGAAAAAGTATACTCTCCATTGCTGATATAGACATGCGTTGGTTGTAACTCAGTCGATGTATTTCCATCTCCAAATTCCCAAAGAACATCCTCGACTGCCATATTCAGTCTGAAAGTTATCTCTACGTCCAACTCACAAACTTTTTTACGCGTAGCGTTCATGCTAATTTCAGATGCGGGATCTAATACCCCAACTGCTCTCCATGCTTCCAGTGCAGCATTCAGCTGATCACTGCAATTTCCAAAAAGATCACTAGCTGCAATCAAGGAAAGTTCTGCGCACTGCACATAACTAGAATTTGGGTTTAGATAATTTGTGAAAGTTGAGTACGCGATCTGTTCAGCATCATCCCAACCCAAACCAGGCACATTATATTCATACCCTAAATCATTTACACCACTGTCTCCTTCAACAAGCAAATAATACCAAAGGTTGGCAAGCGAAGACATAGAGTGTACTCCTAAATCCGGAGACCAAAATTCTCCGCCCATGGTAGAGGGCAGCGATTTGGATTTGGGATCTTTCATATTTCTGATGTTACCACCTGAATTCGAAAGTTGTTCTCCTACGATCCAATTGACTGCTCCCGGAATCGCGTAATTTTCTCCCGACATACCCATTATATCACTAAAGGCTTCATTTAATCCTCCAGGCTGTCGGATGTAAACTAAATTACTGGTAAACTGAGTAACTCCATGACTCATTTCATGAGCGATAATATCTATGTAGGTAAACGGATTGGGCAATGAACCTCCTCCGTCACCATATCGTGTTTCGAATCCATTCCAAAAGGCATTGGCATCATCCAAGTGAACGATTGAATTCAACGCACCACCGTTTCCATCAACGCCCAAACGATTAAATTTTTCTTGGTACATATCCCAAGTCTGAGCAGATCCCCAATGAACATCTGTGGCAATTTCATCCATGTCCTCATTGACGTTATCCCAAAAATTATCACTGTCAAAAAAGTCTCCATTGTCTGAATTTAAATTCAATGTTCTCAACCCGCCGCCTCTTGTTTGATCCCAAAGAATATATTTGTCTCCTTCCAAGGTTGTTTCGATTGTTTGGGTTCCATGATAAAACGTCTCCGCAGTTCCTTCGACATGATAACTGCATAATCTATTTTCGATAAAAATTAATGACCCATCAGTAGCGTCCAAATAAACTCTTTTCACTTGATGGGGATCTTCACAATAGATATCTACCTCATAAGTAAGGCGCCAATCATTTTTTTCCCAATCCAAATTGGCTGGCACATAGCTTAGTAAAACTGGTGGCACAAAATCTTCCCCACCATGTCCGTGTAATCCATACATCTTTGCGGGAACATGTTTTTTGGCCATTGCTCTTGCCTCGTCTGGTGTGAATGAAGCTTTGGTTACTTGTAATTTTTCTGCTCCGGGAATTTGAATTGGACTAACTACATTCACCACATCTTTTAATTGATGCGAGGTAATATTCAATCCTTTTAGAGGGATACCTTCGTAAAAAAGTTGATGTCTTTCATGTTGGTTTCCAACCTTGTCTATATTTACTCCAAGCGTCTTGATGGAGTGTTTCTCTGTTAGGAATTTTGATTTCCAATCTAAGGGTAATTGCTTACCTGGAAATTCTTGTATGGAAAGACTATTATCGATGACTCGTTGGGCTGATATACTTAAAGAAAAAATAAGTAGGCCGCAACAAAGTATGTATGCGAAGGATTGTTTCATTCTAATTGTTTGTTAGCTAAGAATACACGGCCCTATTGTAGGTTTGCCGATTCGAGTCAAGATATGAAATTTGGGTTGAATATTTAGCGGTTAGCAATAAGCGGTTAGCTTTTAGCGTCGAAAATGTGGTGAATGGGGGTGTTTTTAGCAAATAGCGGACAGCTTTATAGCGTCGATGAAAATGGGGTGATCCTAGGGTTTGTTTTTAGTTTTTAGTCTTAGCTTAAATGCTCTGATCATTTTTCCTAATTCTTCTACTTCTTTACTTATCAATAGCTTATCAACTTCTGACATATAGGAAAATCCATTCGCTAATAAACATTGAGTCTCAACTTCATACAATGAGCCAGTAGAAAAATCTATGAATCGGGCGAATTCTATATCCGAACTTCTTCCGGCTCCTTCGGCAATATTACTTGGAATGCTTACTGCGGCTCTTCTAATTTGCGAAGTAAGTCCAAATTTTTCCTCAACGGGAAAGTCAGCAGAAATCCTGTAAATCTCTTTTACAAAAACCATTGATCTTTGCCAAATTAGATATTTTTTATAGTCTCTCATTTTTCGCGGTTAGCTTTTAGCATCGAAAATATGGTGAAGATAACAGCTAAAGGCTAATTGTTCACGTACGACATTCGACCCCTAATGGCTAAAGGCTAATTGCTCACATTCAACATTCGGCTCTAAAACCTCGCTATTGGTTTACAAAAAAGTTAACTTAGGAGATCAATGATCGGACCTATTCTAATTTCCATTTTCCTGCTGTCGGCCTATGCTAATTATAGTCAAACTACTTTGGACTGGCTTGCCTTAATGGATATTACTTTGGAGAAACAAATCAATTCCGAATTCGGAACCAGCTATGACAAAGCGACCTTTGGAGATTGGGTACAGCGCTTGGACAGCCAAGAAGTATTTATTACTGGATATATGATTCCTTTGGACGCAATGGGCTTCTCTTATGCCCTTAGCCGTAACCCAAATGCAAGTTGTTTTTTCTGTGGTAATGCCGGTCCGGAAACTGTCATTCAACTATGGTTTTCAAAGGAAGGAATACGGCGATACAAAACAGATGAATATCTAAAATTCAAGGGAAAATTAAAGCTAAATAAGACCAATGACATGGGGTTTATTTATGAACTATTGGAGGCCACACCACTCTAAAAAAGGGCAGATAAAGCACTGACTGCCTGATATTTACATAAAATATTATTGTATAATAAAATGAAAATCAATCACTTATGTTATTTTTCATATTAGATTTTAAAATAATCCAGTATTGTAATCCTAAAGTGATTATATTTGGTATGTTATCGTGTCAGTTATTGTATAGCACATTGGTTTTAAATTAATTGTTTTTTGCTACTACTGAATTGCCACTTTCTATTTATTTATTAACTTTTTTGTGATGAACATTTTTGTAGCAAAATTAAATTTTGACACCGAGGAGGCTACACTTCGGGAAGCATTTGAAGCCCACGGAGCTGTAGACTCCGTAAAAATCATTCAGGACAAATTTTCAGGCCGATCTAAAGGATTTGGTTTTGTAGAGATGCCTAATGATGATGAAGCACAAGCTGCTATTGACGCATTAAACGACCAAGATTTTGACGGCCGTACTATTGTAGTTAAGAAAGCTGAACCGCGCGAGAGTAGACCTCGAGGCGGTGGTGGCGGAGGCTATAACCGCGGAGGCGGTGGTGGCGGAGGCTACAACCGTGGCGGTGGTGGCGGAGGCTACGACCGTGGAGGCGGTGGTGGTGGTTACAATAGCCGTTACTAAGATATTACTCCTTTAAGAAAGGAAATAAACCCTGATCAATTTTGGTCAGGGTTTTTTTGTTTTGTTGTTTTAATTTAGCCTTGTTATCAAAATAATCTCAACTGCTGAGGTTTACGTTTCCTTTTTTCAACATTAACTTGCTTACTCTTTGTGTCAAACACCGTTCTCCCTCCCCATGAATTCGATTGCTCCCATTCGTGCTGAATCAATTCATCCATACTTCCATTGGGTCGAAAAAAGTGTTCCTGTTTAGCGGCCATTTGATGAAGACTTTTCAAAGCTTCTAATTTTTCTGTGTATTGCAACTTTGCTTTTTGAATAATTCCATCCATAGTGTCAATGACTTTGTCATAAACTTTCGTCGGAACGGGAAACGGATGGCCATCCTTTCCACCATGCGCAAAACTAAACCGCGCTGGGTCCTCAAATCTTGAAGCAGTACCATGAATCACTTCACTTACCAAAGTTAATGACTGTAAAGTTCGTGGGCCCAAACCAGGTAGCAACAGAAGGTCTTCAAAACCTTTTATTTCTTTTTCCTGAGCCAAACAAAGAATAGCGCCTAAGCGCTTTAAATTTACTTGTTCCAACCTTACATCATGGTGCGCGGGAAGTATCATTCTTGAAACTTCTTTTGTTATTCGATCTGGATGTTCCC
>CALGJW010000051.1 GCA_937930025.1 uncultured Saprospiraceae bacterium
CAGATGGATCTAACTATACCGGTAATTGGGAAAGAGGATTGATACATGGAAGAGGCACTTACAACTTTTCATGTGGACATACTTATACAGGACAATGGGTTGAAAACGAAATGTCCGGACAAGGAAGAATTCAATACAGCACAGGAGACATATATGAAGGGGGGATGTTACACAACAGATCAGAAGGGAAAGGACAAGTAATCAGACGCGATCAAAGTATCTTCGCAGGAATTCACCGAGAGGGACAACGTTTGGGCGAAGGAATGATAATCTGGGAAAACGGATTACAGCTCTCAGGGAATTGGGATTATGGTTTCTTAACAAAAGAAGCAACGTTCACTTTCAAAAGTGGATTGACCGTGCTAACGAACTGGGCTTCAGGAAAAGTAAAAAAAGAAATTGCAGTAAGACTTCCAAACGGAAGCATAAAAAAAGGACAATTAGATGAATTAGTTAGTATACTTGAGGGAACTAGCAAAAAGGGATTTAAGCTAGCTACCTCAGCCATTTACTACGGAATTGCTCAAGAATATGTAACGCAAAACAAAGTGAAGAATGCGATCAATTGGATGGCAAAAGCGAAGCATGTTTTAGGCAATGATTCAGAAGAATTTAAGGCCCAAATCGACGCGGAAGTTGATTACATCCAGGCTATAGAGAATTCAAATATATGCTGGTAAAGCATTTATCATGTTAGTACTTTGTTTGGTCATGGGGTACTGACAGATGTTAACTTTCTATTACAAGCCGAGTTCTTTTTGAACTCGGCTTTTTTAGTCTCTTAAAAGTTGAGATCTATATCCATGGAATTCTAAAACAGGATCAAACCAGTCTAATAAATAATTGAGTCAAATTCTGTCATTGTAAAATTTCAACTTTGAAAAAAGCGGATCAAGAATTCATCAAAAAATCTTGCAAAATAGGTCCGCTGAAACATCAATCTCCAAGTAAATTAATATTCAGTTAACATTGAGATTGGTAGGCTTAATTGATAATTTAAGTAACAATCCCATCTAACTGAATTCCAGCAATTTAAGAATTCAGTTTCCAATAAACGAGCGAAACAATCGCTAATACTCCAATGTATAGGGCCGTTTTTGGCTTTGGATAGAAGTGTAAGAATCACTTGGTTTGAAGTATTCTAGCAAAAGACCAACTATCCTTAAAATGCTAGTAATTGATAGGTTTACAGCATGAATTCCTAATACACTTTCCAAGTTTTTTTTTAAAATCCACAATACATAGGCAAAGGGATTCTATTTTAAAGTTAAATGTGCTCAAATGGATTGTAAAGAATGCATACTTAACGTTGAGTTAACATTGGTCATTTACCTTTGCAGTGCTATCTAAAAAAAATCAACGTTATCACCATGCAGAAATTTAATTATTTCCTAGCGCTAATTATTGCATTGGCACTTTCAGGAAATTTACAAGCACAAAAGTTTGATGCTAAGTTTGGAAAAGGTATTCAGATTACTGGAAAAGATTCAAGTTTTCATATGAAAGCTGCCTTTAGATTCCAAAACCTTTTCTCAAACGAATGGACAATCTCCGATGGAGAATTCACAGACTACAATTCCAATTTCCTTATACGTAGATCCAGATTTAAATTCGACGGTTGGGCAGTTACTCCCAAGTTGAAGTACAAGTTAGAAATGGGTCTTTCTAATAGAGACGTAAGTGGGGTATCCGATCAGACTAGAAATTCTGATAGATTAATTCTTGATGCATATTTAGATTGGAACTTTTACAAAAACTTTAGTATTAAGGTCGGTCAAGCCAAATTAGCTAGTAACCGTGAACGGGTTATCTCTTCTGCCAACCTTCAATTTGTAGATCGTTCTAGATTGAACTCTCGATATAATATAGATCGGGATATGGGATTATTCTTCAAGCATCATTTCAAACTAGGAGAAAATTTCATCATACAAGAAGTAGTATCCTTTACACAAGGGGAAGGAAGAAACATTACAGAAGGACACAATGGAGGGTTTGATATGACCTATAGAGTTGAATTTTTGCCATTCGGTAAGTTTGCTTCTAAAGGGGACTATGTTGGATCCGCCATTAAAAGGGAACCTAAACCCAAATTATCGGTTGGTGTTTCCTTGGATAATAACTACAATGCTATCAAAACCCGTGGGCAAAATGGTAGCTATATTAGAAATCTAGAAGGAGACTTCGTTGGGAAGGATTTAACCACTGTATTTGTCGACTTCATGTTTAAGCACAAGGGCTTTTCCATGATGGGAGAATACGCTAATAAAAGAACTGAAGATGACAATCCAGATTTGGTGATAGATTCACTTGTCTACGGTACTTATTATACCGGAACCGGGCTTAATCTTCAAGCTGGCTATATGTTCGACAATAATTGGGAAGTTGCAGCGAGATATACTCAAATCAATCCAGATACGGGGGTAGATACACCAGAGAAACAATATACTTTAGGTCTTTCAAAATTTGTTGTTGGGCATAAATTGAAGGTTCAGACGGATGTAACTCTTAGAGATAGAGCAGAAAGAGATAACAATTTTATCTTCAGAACTCAGGTAGATATTCATTTTTAAACGATATTCGCCAATTCAAAGAATCAACTTAAAAACAAACAATTATGGAATTCGGATTTTGGGATGCAATACAAATTCTTGGTGCCCTAGCTTTTTTCGTTTGGGGTATGAAAATCATGAGTGATGGTATCCAAAGGGCTGCTGGATCTCAACTAAGAAACATTCTTAGAACCATGACCAAAAATCGCTTTTTAGGCGTTTTCACTGGTTTTCTAACAACAGCAATTGTACAATCTTCCTCTGCGACCACAGTAATGACCGTAAGTTTTGTAAATGCAGGGCTAATGACCTTAGTTGAATCCGCTGGGGTTATGATGGGAGCCAATATTGGTACGACCATTACAGGCTGGTTAGTTTCTACTTTAGGTTTTAAGGTCAAATTGGCCACCTACTCTATTCCACTTTTTGCCATTGCGGTCCCAATGTTATTTTCCAAACGCGGAAAGTTAAAATATTGGGGAGAATTCTTGATAGGATTTGCCGTATTATTCTTAGGGCTGAGTTACCTAAAAAGTGCTGTTCCTGATTTAAAAGGAAATCCTCAGGTTTTGGACTTCTTAGCTACCTTCTCAGATTGGGGTTTCTTGTCTAGATTGTTTTTCGTTGGAGTTGGTACTTTGGTAACGATCATCGTTCAATCTTCAAGTGCAGCTATGGCTATCACATTGACGATGTGTGCTCAAGGATGGTTGCCATTTGAAGTTGCCGCAGCAATGATCTTAGGGGAAAATATCGGAACCACTATTACAGCAGAATTAGCATCTTTAGTTGGTAATGTAAGTGCAAAAAGATCAGCAAGAATTCACTCGCTTTTCAATATAATTGGAGTGACTTGGATGGTCATATTACTTCCAGTATTCTTACAACTTTTTGTTTCTGTCTTAAGTCCAATGTTCCCAGCAGGATGGGATCCATACACAGCTGGAGATATGCCGATCGGTCTGTCAGCTTTCCACACTGCCTTCAATTTCACTAACGTTATATTGTTAATTGGATTTGTGCCTTGGTTGGTAAAAGCGGCAGAAAGAACTGTGAAGTCTAAGGGTAAAAAGGATGAAAAACCAAAACTTAAG
>CALGJW010000052.1 GCA_937930025.1 uncultured Saprospiraceae bacterium
GTGTCCCTTCGCTATATGCGACTCGATTTTTACAAAAGGATTTAGAGAAGGAACACCAACAATTATTATTTCCTGCTATCTATTTATTGAATGCGAGCTTTGAAACTTCCTGTTAAGTTACCCATAGACCCTTCATAGGCATCAAATGCTTCACCACTAAAAGTTCCCTCCACGAATTCTCCATCATTTGCTGTGATCGTCGTCATTATGTCGTTCCCGCCAAGGATAATATCTATGCCACCAGAATAAAAAACCACTTCGCTACTATTTGTTCCTGGTTCGGCATCTGATATTATAAAAGTAATATCCGTTCCATTGTCGTAGTCAGGATCTTTTTGTTTTAATAATACTTTTCCATCTGGTAAAATGTTGGCATAGGTAAAAAGATCAGGCGTAACTTCAGTGCCATTCCCAATGGTATATTTAATAAAGGTATCGTCGTCTGTACAAACAGTCATGTCGGTGGATAAACTCTGACCTGCAGCATAGTCGATGATCTTCTCTTGATATTTTCTTGGATTCTGAGTGGCAATGGTAACAATAACCGGATTCGCTAAAAGTTTGCATTTCCATGTGCCATACCCAGCTGTTCCCCAACTATGAGTAGTCAAGCCATCTGCTGTAAAAAAGATGGAATATTCCGAAATGATATTCCCTGGGCAATCATAAACATTAGAGAAAAATCCGCCCGCGAATCCCGTTGACAAATCAAAACTTTGATCCAACAGAGCACCCAAATCCGTATCTTCTGTCAAAGAACCTAGCGGAATAGTTCCTATAGGATGGCAGTCTATTTTATAATTTAAAAATAGTTCTTCGTTTGCCAAAGTAGTAATGGTGAAAGCTGTATTATCGTCCATCGGTGTAGTGTTTCCTATCAATTCATTATCGGCATTAGTAATATAGTACAGAGGAGCAACTCCAGCAGTAAGTGGGTCTTGCAAAATTCCTTTTAGTTTTATGTATGGACCTCCATCACTTATGGCTTCCCCGTCAATAGCAGGAAATGTTTTTCTCAGCAAATTTGTATAATAAATAGAGGTAGGAAGTGTATCTATTTTCTCCACATTGTTGTAAAATCCAGGTGACTCAAATAGGAGATAGGCCCCTTCGTTAGGAATTGGCTGTGTCGGAAAGCTAAATGATCCTCTTTCGTCCGAATTAGTTTCATCCAATGTTTCCCCATTAAACATCAATTGAATTTTGACATTGTGAAGGCGGAAATTGAGATTTGTCCAGTGTAAAATACTACCGAACTCTCCAACTCCTCCCTCTATAGTCAGGTCAGTCGTCGCAACAAGTACCGATTCCGGATTTTTGAATTCTGTATTGGTCAAATCTTGATTTTTCTGACAAGCAGTAAAACAGAAAACAACTAACAGAAGACTTAAATTAATATATTTCATTTTCATTTTATTTTGATTGAAGCAATCTGAGTAGTTGGATGGCCGTCCAAATAGGGAGGATAACTTCGCTTGATTTCTTAAGTGTTGATCAACGTTACAATTATACTACCCTTGGAAGCGAAAAAACGCTTGAATGGTTGAAAATTTATTTTTAGTAGGACTTCCAAATGACCTAGAATAGAAGATGCGATTATCTTCTCAAAACACATATCTTGCCCCATCATATCAATCAATGAGCAAATTACCAGAAATAAAACCCAACAGGCTGGCTATCAAGGTTAAGTCTGTGGCTGAAAGAGCCATTCGAAAAGGGCATCCATGGGTTTTTGAATCTGCCATCTCTAAGCAGAGTGGGGAAGGACAAGCTGGTGATTTGGCCATTATTTATGATGGGAAAAAAAATAAATTCCTCGCTGTAGGCTTATGGGACCCAAACTCACCTATTCGAATAAAAGTACTCCAAAGTAATACACCGGCCAATATCAACGAAGATTGGTTTAATCAGAAAGTCGCTCAAGCCAAAGCGATCCGTGAACCTTTGCTGAAATCAGAAACCAACTCCTATCGATTACTTTTTGGAGAAAATGATAAGGTGCCAGGACTCATTTGTGATGTCTATTCCTCAGTTGTAGTTGTGAAAATCTACAGCGCCATTTGGTTTCCATATTTAAAGGCTATCCTTCCTGCGATTGTTAAGCATACTAATGCAAGCGCTATTGTACTTCGCATGAGTAGAAATTTGCAAAAGCCAGAAATAGAAAGCCATGGTTTAAAAGATGGTGATGTGCTATACGGAACTTTGGAAAAGGAGAATGTCATTTTCACCGAACATGGCTTGCAATTTTATGCGAATGTGATCAAAGGACACAAGACTGGCTATTTTTTAGATCATAGACATAATCGGAAAAAAGTTGGTGAGTTAGCAGAAGGGAAGGCAGTGCTGGATATTTTTTCTTATGCTGGTGGATTCACAGTACATGCATTGGCGGGTGGAGCCAAAGAAGTGATCAGCTTGGACATCAGTCGGCAAGCACAGGAGTTAGCCAAAGAAAATGTTCGACTGAATAACCTAGATAAAGATAAGCATCAAATCATGGTGGCAGATGCTTTCAAAGGAATGCAAGCCTTGATAGATGATCGAAAACAATTTGACATTGTGGTGGTAGATCCTCCAAGCTTCGCAAAGTCAGCCGCCGATATTCCTCAAGCGACTAAAAGCTATGAACGACTGACTAGATTGGCAGTTCGGTTGGTGAAAAAAAGTGGAATCTTACTTTCGGCATCCTGCTCAAGTCGTATCAAGCAAGAAGAATATTTTGAGTTGATCGAAGCTGTCTTAGATAGTACTGGACGTAGATTTAAGTTGATTGAAAAAACAGATCATGATGTGGATCATCCGATTGGATTTGCAGAAGGGGGATATCTGAAGAGTGGATATTACCAATTGGATTAAAACATTCGAAAAACAAAGCATGAATCACTTTTAGGCAAACGTCATTTATTTCTAGGAACGGATAAATATGAATATAGAATCAAGGATCGCATCAATTCTGAAAACGAGTAGCCTAGACGTTTCAATTACTGATTTACCTACTTTTAATTTATCAGACCTAAATATATCAACCGATCTAGATATTAAATTGCCAACCAATTTAAGATTAGGTCATTTGGCAGAAATGATTGTTGGGGAATTAATCAAATCATCGAGCAATTATAAAGTACTTTATGAAAATGTTCAACTAATCATAGATAAGAAAACGATAGGCGAAATTGATTTTATACTTTCTGATTTGAAAACAACGCAGGTTATTCATATGGAGCTGGCTTATAAGTTTTATCTATTTGACCCAACCATTTCTTCGGAACCTATCAACAATTGGATCGGTCCGAATAGAAATGATTCGTTGATACAGAAATTGGAAAAAGTGAAAAGCAAACAATTTCCATTGTTATATCACAACTGCGCTCAATCAATGTTGACCGGAATAGAAATTGACAATATTTCGCAGGTCCTATGCTTATTGGCTTCTCTGTATATTCCTTTTGAGTACAGTGGAAGTTTTAGCCCGAATTATGAAAAATCTATTAAAGGCTATTATTTAAATATTGAAAAATTTGTTGGTCTGGATCATTCAGATAAGGAGTATTATTTGCCAACAAAAGTGGAGTGGGGAATGGACCCATTTGAAAACCAAAATTGGAGCGACTTTTTTGGTGTCGAAGAAAATTTGAATAAAAGCATTATGGAAAAACAAGCGCCGTTATGTTGGCAAAAACATAAAGATTCTTATTCAACGTTTTTCGTTGTTTGGTGGTGAGTTGAATTCTGTCACTATTTTTTCACCCTAATGATAATAAGTTGCCATGAGCTTTAGTGCTTATAGGGATTTGTCATCAGGCTTTTGCAAATCGAAGTTGAAGCCTATGGATAAACTTACTTTCCCTGGACGGCGATCAAAAGTTTTGTCAAAAGAAATTACATGTTGATCGTATCCTAGAGAGGCATAAAATTCATGTCTTTTTCCAGCATCCATACTCCAGCTAATATTCGGTTCAATGCCAAGCCCATACTTTTTGGCTTCGAAGCCAAAATAAAACTGATTATTTAAATTGATTCCTGTGTATAAACGGGATTTACCCAAGTCAGCTATTCTAAAACGCTCTCCTATTGATAAATTGAAATACCAAAGACTAACTTCTGTGGGTTCAGAATTAAAGTAAGAAGTTCTGTTAAACTGCCACCAGTTAATACTTGCATTCGCAGTTAGATCTAGGTTTGGTTTTAATTCCCTAAAAACGCCGTATCCGAGTCCTATTTTGGAGCCTGTTGAGTATATTAATTCTGGATAATAAGGAAAAAATGAGTCTAGATTTGGATCCTTGGAAGGAATGATACTTAGGTCTGATTGACTAAATAAATTAAAACCACCAAATAGGAATAGTACAACTAGTAATATGTTTTTCATTTTTTACAAATTAGTTTTAGGAATATTTTGTTCTCCTTTCAATGGCTAATATTGAAATCTTCATGATTATTTTAGCTAATTCCTCAACGAATAAAATATACTAAAAGGTTGCCTATGAATTCTGATATTTTTAAAATAGAAGCTTTCTGCTCTTGAACTTATGTATAACCTTCTTCAAAGTTTCCAACTTTCATCACTATCCCAACACCCAAGCCCACACAATTATTTTCCTATCTTTAATGCTAGCAAATTTGAACAATGAATTTAACCAAGATGAGAACATATCTAGTCCTTTTTATTTTTACTTTTTTTACCAGCCTAATCTTCGCGCAAAAGCGAACCGTTCCAATTGACACAACCGTTGTTACGAAACATACAGCCAGTATAAATGGTCAGTCTGTTTCTTACACGGCTACCACCGGCATGCAGCCGCTTTGGGATGAAATGGGAGAGCCAATAGCTGCCTTGTATTACACCTATTACAAAAGAGATAATGCTGGTGATCAGGGTAAGCGACCTTTGATTCTATCTTTTAATGGAGGGCCTGGCTCCGCTTCCGTCTGGATGCATGTTGCTTACACGGGTCCCAAGGTTTTGAATATTGATGAAGAAGGTTATCCTTTGCAACCATATGGGGTACAAGACAATCCATTTTCGGTTTTGGATGTGGCAGATATTGTGTTTATCAATCCTGTGAATACTGGTTATTCCCGAACCATTCCGGCGTCGGGAAAAGATGTAGATCGAGAAAAGTTTTTTGGGATCAATGCCGATATAAAATACTTGGCCGAATGGCTCAATACTTTTGTCACTCGAAATAATCGCTGGCTATCACCCAAGTATTTAATTGGAGAGTCTTACGGAGGAACAAGAGTCGCTGGTTTAGCGTTGGAATTACAAAATAAGCAATGGATGTATTTGAATGGAGTGATTATGGTCTCTCCTGCAGATTATAAATCCTATGGTGCCGATGGACCTATTTCCAATGCTTTAAACTTACCTTATTTTGCTGCTGCTGCTTGGTATCATAAGATGTTACCTGCCGAATTGCAAAGCAAAGATTTATTGGAAGTACTCCCAGAGGTGGAATCCTACACAATCAATACCTTGATGCCTGCCTTAGCTAAAGGTGGTTATATTGAGGAAGATGAAAAAAGTGAAGTAGCCAAAAAAATGGCTTTTTATTCAGGGCTTTCAGAAAAATCTATTCTTCAACATAACCTAAATGTTCCCACTCGATTTTTCTGGAAAGAATTATTGAGAGATAAAAAAGGCAATACCATCGGCCGATTAGATTCTAGATATTTAGGCTTGGATAAAATGGAAGCTGGTACGAAGCCAGATTATAGTCCAGAATTAACTTCCTGGCTCCACACTTTTACGCCAGCCATCAATTATTATATTCGAGAACATTTGAATTTCAAAACGGATCTTAAATACAATATGTTTGGGCCAGTACATCCATGGGATCGCAGAGACAATAATACAAGGGATGATTTGCGTCAGGCCATGGCCCAAAATCCATATTTGAATGTTTTATATCAATCAGGTTATTACGATGGCGCTACGACTTATTTTCACGCAAAGTACACCATGGGGCAGATTGACCGGAGTGGTAAATTGAAGGATCGCATGGATTTTAAGGGCTACCGAAGTGGGCATATGATGTACCTAAGAAGGGCTGATTTAGAAACAGCCAATAATGATTTGCGGGAATTTATTCTAAGGACTTTGCCGAATGGCAAGTCTGCGAAGTATTGATGCTTATGAGTTAGGTTGTATTTTGGAAAATTAGAACAATACGCAACAAGCGAGGATGACGTCAGGCTCCCTTCGGTCGCCCATTTTATCTCGAAGCAATTTGTCTGTAATAAAGGGGAATGCTGATATATCTTATCAGGGAATTAACCAAAAATATAATTAAGGCGTTTTAATTATCGCCCTTGTTTAGGATTATCTTTTCATTGGATAGTAAATCAAGGCTATGTGCTGTGGTATAGTCGAATGCCTTTGATTTTGAAACAAAGCCTGTCTTTTCATTGGAAGTTGGGAATATTGGTTCAAGTATAAATAATATGGTTTCAGGTATAGAAAATTTGGTTTCAGTATTTGTGATTATAAAATAGCAATCGAGTAATATAAATTTGACATAACTAATATTAACACCTGATTATCTAGCCTTTTTTTATCTGGACTATTTATAAAGCTCTGGGGTGTTGTGAGTAAGCCATATAAAAACTACTTCAGCGAAGATCATTCCTTCTACGAATAATGTTAATACAATGGAAATTGAAGTCAGTAACAAAATTGATAAATCTAAAGGACGAACCGTACATAGAGATCTTAGTTGGTTGTCCTTTAATGAGAGAGTGCTTCAAGAAGCAACTGATAAAAGAAATCCGTTATTAGAAAGAGTGAAATTTTTAGGAATTTATTCAAAGAATTTAGGAGAATTCTTTCACGTAAGAATGGCTTATCATTTAAATTTGGTTAGGATAAATAAAAGTATCAGGAAAAGGCTTAACTATTCGCCAAAGAAACTTATTAAGCAAATAATATGTATTGTAAATCTTCAGCAAATAGAATTTTCAAGAATAATAAATAATGAAATAAAACCTGAGCTTGAAAGTAATAATATTCGTATTAAAAACCTTAAAACAATTTCTGAAAGACAATTATTATTTATAAATGCCTATTTCAATGATACCCTACGCTTACATGTTGAACCTCTTTTAATGAGAGGAAAAGCAATCAATCCATTTCTAAAAGATGCATCTCTATATTTAGGAATCTTATTGGAGGGTAAATCAAAAAATGACAATGATAATGAATATGGTATAGTGAGAATCCCTTCAGATATTTTACCTCGATTTGTAATATTACCTTCTGATGATGCGTATAATGATGTTATTCTATTAGATGATATTTTAAGACATGGTCTTCCTTTATTGTTTCCAGGATTCAGGATTACTAATGCGCATTCTTTTAAAATGACAAGAGATTCAGAACTTTATATAGCGAGTGACTTTTCTGGGAGTCTTAAAGATGCTATTAAAAAAAGTCTAAGGAAAAGACAAACTGGTACTCCTGCAAGATTTGTATATGATAGAGATATGCCAGCGAATCTTCTTTCTTTTCTTACAAATTCGTTTGATTTAAATAAGTATGATAAAATAAAAGAAGGTCGCTACCAAAATTATAGTGACTTATTAAAGTTTCCAAATTTCGGAAAGTTTGATTTACTAAATACACCTTTTGATAAATTGAAATATCCATTAATTGAAGAGGCCATAGATCCATATGAAGTAATACGAAATGAGGATCATTTTATTCATCCTCCTTATCATACTTTTGATTCAGTAATTCAGTTTTTTGAATTTGCTGCACATGATAACCTTGTAACTGAAATATGTGTAACCCAATATAGAATTGGAGCTAATTCTCGAATTAATAATGCGCTTATTAGTGCTTCGCGGAATGGAAAGAAAGTCACGGTATTCATGGAAGTACAAGCTAGGTTTGATGAAAAGGAGAATATGGAATGGGGAGAAAAGTTAGAACAAGTAGGCGTTAAGGTAATTTACAGCATTCCAGGAATGAAAGTGCATTGCAAGATTGGTTTGGTGAAAAGAGAAAAGCTAAATACAACGGAAACGTTTGCAATTTTAAGTACAGGGAATTTTCATGAGGCAAACTCTAAGATTTATAGCGACATGTGTCTTTTTACTTCACACAAAGAAATATGTTATGAATTATACGAAATTTTCAAACAATTAGAATCTCCACCTGAAGAGCCTGTTGTTTTTAAGCATCTTTTGGTGGGAAAAAATAATTTAAGAGAGCGTCTTGAAGACTTGATTGATGCTGAAATTTCAAATGCCAAGAAGGGTAAGAAGGCATACATCATTTTAAAAATGAATAGTCTTGAAGATGATGGAATGATTTTAAAATTAATGGAAGCTAGCAAAGCGAATGTCAAGATAGATTTGATTATCAGAGGTATTTGTTGTTTGATTCCAGACCGTTTTGCTAGTGATAGAAATATTAGAATAATAAGTATTGTTGATAGATATCTTGAGCATTCTAGAGTATATTATTTCTACGCAAACGGAGCCGATAAACTGTATCTATCATCTGCTGATTGGATGACTAGAAATTTAAATAGAAGAGTGGAGGTAGCTTTTCCAATCTATGATAATTCAATAAAATATAACATAATGAAAATATTAAATCTGCAATTATGTGACAATGTAAAGGCCAGAGTTATTGATTTTTTACAAGACAATTCCTATAAGTTAAATGATAAACCATTGGTTCAGTCTCAAAAAAGTATTTATAACTACTTATCAAAATTGCAAAAAATGGATAAACCAGTCGCCCAAACGCCAGTTTAACAAGATTGTAAAGCAAAAACGAATGCTATAGCAAAAGTATATCAGGTATAACAGTTCGATGGTAGGCTACTGCTGTTAAGTTAGTCGTTCCTTAGGATTATAGTCAGATTCCTTTGAGCTAATCCACAAATTATTTAATTAAAAATTATTTTCAAATTTCCTTGTTTGTTTTCTGATAGTATGGAAATACCATACATGCCAGGGGCTAAGTCATTCTTGTATATCACTTCTTCGCCACCATGTGATTCCATTCTCTTTATCACTCTTCCATGAAAATCGTAAAGTATTATTTCCGCCGATTGTGTTGGGTAATAAATTGTTACATGATTATTTGATGGAATTGGATAGGCCTTTATGTTTTCTAAATTAGGAAGCGTTTCAGTCCTTACAGTTTGATTAGGAAAAGGATTGGAAAATTTCTCGTCGGTTGTGAAAGTTTCATCTGTAAGGGTATGTAAAAATGCGATGATGTCAGACGTTTCTGTTACAGTAAAATGATACCCACTTTCGTTTAGGCCCCCCTGCTGATAGTAAGGAGGGTTAATTGCGAAACTATTAGGGGTGTCTTGAAGTTCTTCGTTATAAAATTGCATTACCTTTTCTAAGGTTGCAAATCTGCCATCATGCATGTAAGGTGCTGAGAGGGCAACATTTCGAAGAGAAGGGCTACGGAAAAAACCATCATTTTCGACCCCAGCCCAAGTTCCCATTCCACGGTCAGCATCAAAGTTGCTGTCCAGCGCATTGTTTCTAACTGTAACATGATTAGTGCTTGAAAATGAATTCATGGAATGACAGAATCTGCAATTGTCATTGAATAGTTTTTTTCCGCTAAGTTCAGCAGCACTAAATTCTTCATAGCCTTGTAAAACTTGATCATATTTTGAATTAAATGTACTCATCGCATTGATAAAGTGGGCCAATGCCGTTCCTATTTTAGTTTCTGATATTGTACTATTTCCAAATGCCTCATAAAACAGATCTGGGTAAAATGAGGTGTTTTCTAATTTGTCAATTACGTTTTCAAATTCTCCAGCCATTTCATCCGTATTCAAGATTGGTACTAGAACCATCTCATGAAGTTTAGATTCGCCAAGGTCCCAAAATAAGCTTGAAGTTTCGCTCCATCCTAAGTCATTTAAATTAGGAGCATTTCTGAAGGACGGAATATTGTCTATTCCTAAACTAAATTGTTTGTCATCCGCAAAAGAATGTTTTTGTTTATGGCAACTTGCACAACTAATTTTTCCATTTTTGGATAAACGTTTATCATAAAAGATCACTCGTCCTAGTGTGGCGGCATCGTTGTCAACCTGTCGAACGGCTTGACTGTTATTGACATATTGAGGTGCTTCCGCAGGAACATAATCAAATGTTGCTTCCGGCAATATTGGAATTTCCCCTAATGGAGGATTCACCATAGAAACAGCCACACAAAAAATGGAAAGTAAAATTGCAGAAGAACAGATTAAATTCGGTTTCATCGCTATAATATTTTGTACCCTTGATGTAAATAAATTTACGGGTTTTTATGATTAAAGTGGCATCTTGTTGGAATTGATCAGAACCAATTTTTCCTAAAAGTCAGGCCGCTAAAGAATAAACATATGAGATAAACACCCTCCTTCGTAATTTTTTCTCATACTTGCAGTATAAAACAAACACTATGATTTTAGAAGCCATTAATTGGAAATTCGGACGAAAAAAATATAAAACATCCAGCGCATTTTATGCCGATCTTAAAGAATACAATGAGATATTGTCTCCTGAATTAGATATAGACCCTTCGGAAAAAATAGTGGAGGCCTCCCAAATAGTTATAAATTTTGACGCGGATTGGAAGGACGAAAATGCCTCTTTGAGTATTGATATCAAATCGCAGTACAATGAGCCGCTTACCATAGGAGAGGTGCTTTATACACTCAACGAAGAAAGCTTCGAATTTTTTCAAGAAGAAGAAATTGCATATTTTAAAGGCATTGTGGAAGATGACCTAGAAGAGATTCCACCGGAATACAAGCTTGTTGCAGAGGACTAATTGTCTAGGATGTTAAATATCTAATTTCTGCAATACGGTCAGATTTTATTAGTTTGGTTATTTATAAAAATGTAAGTCATGAAAAACATAGCTCTTTTATTCTTTGTCTTTAGTTCATTTAATGTAAGCGCTCAGCAAATAAAAGCTGAAAAAGGCTATTCCGATAACATTGGTGTGCTAGTAAGCATGTTGGATGATCTAAAGAGTCGTGTGACCAGATCAGTATCGAACCTCAGTGATAGTCAAACGGATTTTTTATTAGATGAAGAGGCTAATTCAATCGGAGCCATGATCCTTCATTTAGCTGCAGTTGAAAAATATTACCAGCTTTTTACTTTTGAAAACAGAGACTTTAATAAAGATGAAAAAATTATCTGGGATTCAGCAATGGAGTTGGGTGAAAAAGGAAGAGCGGATATCAAAGGAAAGCCAATAAGTCATTATCTGAAAATCTGGGAGGAAGTTCGAAACGAAACTAAAAGATTATTGAAATCAAAAGATGACAAATGGTTGAAATCCAAAGTTAAAGATTCAAGTATGAACAACCATTGGGCTTGGTATCACGTCATGGAGCATCAAGCCAATCACATGGGACAAATCAGACTGATTAGCAAGCGTGCAAATTAATTTACACGCATACTTTGATAAAAATCAGTCATAATATTTTTTTTATTAAAATTTTCCCAAATAGTAATTTGTCTTTTATTCTCCGGCTGCTCCACCCATTTTTTATTCACCATAATAGGCGCAGGCATTTGCTTTGATGTTGCCCAGCTTGCATTTTTCACAATCGCAACGGCAGCCATGTCAAATAATGCTCTAGCTGGAGGGTCTCCGTAATATTCAATATGCTCAAATAAATTTACCGAGTAAGTTCCAAAATTATTGAAGGTACCTCCATGCCTCCCGACTATCGATCCTTCAATAGTAGGCCCAAGTCCTGCCATCACTTTGGGTGCTTCCTCCTTGGTCACCTTTACCGCATCAGTGCCACTTGGTTTGCCATAGCGAACCATTACCATTTCAAAAGGAAGATCTTCGGCCAACAAATAATTCATGGCCGGAATATCATTTTCTAAATTGTACTCCCCAGGTTCTGGGTAATTGGATCCCAGCCATACTAATCTAATTTTTTCTTTAATAGCTGGTGCCTTTTTTACTGCTAAGGCCACGTTGGTTAATTTACCAACGGCGATCACCACTAATTTTTCCTGTCGCATCTTGTTCGCCTCCTCAATAATGAAATCAACTGCAGCTTTGCCATCGAAATTATCTTCAGAGGTATAAGCGCCTATTTTTTCAAAACTTGCATTCGCACCTTTTATCAAAGGAATTTTATTTTTCAAATTGCATAGGGTCACTATTCGCTCTGCTTCCTCAAATTGAGCATCGATATTACCACCATTGTAAGTGGTGTTGACCGTTATTCCTTTGACATCAAATGTCTCGCCATTCATAAGTAGATATGCAATCGCGTGTTGGTCATCCACTTCATTATTAGCGTCTGTATCTAAAATGACTGGTAATCTTTTTGAAATAACTTCGGCAGTCTTATTGTCGTTAGGTTTTTCACAAGAATAGAATAAAAAAGAAAGGGAACCTAAGAGCAAAAGGAAAATAAATCGCTTCATCACTTTTCTTTCCAAGGTAGAAAAAAATTCTCAGCATTGGTTATCCGGAAATTATTAGAAATAGTTAACTTTAGAGCCATAGGATATAGATGTTAAACCATTGGATTAAATTTTCGGCAAATAAGTTATGAAGGAAGATCGACTTAAAACAAGACTCAAGCAAAAATATAAACTCGACCTTAGTGAAGTGGAAGACGATGGTGTTGTGAAAATTGCATGTCCTTCCTGTGCCGAAAATATTCCTGCCGTGGATATAAATATCAATGATAAGATTGCTAAATGCAGTGATTGTAATTCAGTTTTCTCCATTCAAGGGGATGTCAATAGTTTACTAATTAGCCAAGGCCATCGACATGAGTTGATTCGTCCTGAAGGAATAGATCTTTTTTACTTTGGCGATGAGTTGGATATCACAATACAACAACCGGTTTCTATTTTGGAGGTTATCATGTTAAGCATTTTTCCAATGTTCGCCTTCTTGTTTGCATTGGGAGCAATGAAGGGGAAAGTAGATGTTATTGTTCCCATGGTCCTGGGGGCCATAGCTGTGATTCCAATTATTAGTATGCTCTTTAAAAAAAGGCATAAAATTTATGTCAATATCGATCGAGAATATTTATCCGTGGAATGGAAACCCAAGTTTTTAAATCCGGATAAATTATTTAAAGTGGCCGATGTAAAACAAATTTACGTTTCGAAGTTAAATGAATATTTTCACCTTAACGCAGTCATTGATGAAGGAGCAGGACAAAAGCATGTAAAAATTATCTCCAACCTTAAAGGGCAAGGCAAGGCTAAATTTCTGGAACAAGTAATAGAAAAATATTTGGATATAGAAAACATTCCGGTGCTGGAAGAGCATAAGTAATTGCGCTAAAGTTACTTCTCTTAATTTTCTCAATTTCGAAAAAGCACCCGTATGGGTGACGTCTAATCTCAATACGACTATCTTTTCATCATCAAATAGCAAAATGAAAGCTAAATGTAAAAATACATTAAGGCCCATTTTTAGTGGTACCGTTGGATTTAAGGTAGAAATACCTAATTATTTTGCGGAAAATATGGTAAATTTGAGCATTGTCTATTTTAAATATTAGACAGAATTGAGGTTAAGAGGTTCATTTTTAATGTAATCACTTAGCAGACCCTAAAAAACCAGAACTCCATCAGGAGAAAATCAGGTCTGTTTGACTTTTCTAAAGTTAACTCAATTTCAAGTTTGGATTAAGAATGTATACAATTCCTGTATTAGGATTGGTATGCTTCTATATTAATAATTACCCTTTCCTGCTGGCCTGCGCCATCGCGGGGCTGTATTTTAATGTTCAAAAAATCAAAAAATGAAAAACAAAAGACATCTTTTCTTTCTGCTTTTATGTTTTGTCAGCCTGAGTTCTATTCAGCTTTCAGCACAAGGAATTGTAGAACAAACTTCTATTAATGATTCAGAGGCAAACTTCGAACTCCGTTCGGCAGACTCCTACTTACTTGAAATAGCAGGTCCTGATGGATACTACTTCAAAGAAGATCTTAAAGGAACAAAAGACATTTCTCTTAGTAACAAGAAATCCGACGGCACAATATTTTCCGATGGATTGTATAAAATGCAAGTAACTCCAATCTTGGAGCTAACAGATCAGCAAAGAACTGACCTAGGTAAACTCCGGGCGGAAGGTAACCTTGATAAGATTGCAGCATACACTTCTTCAAATAAACTTCCTCAAGAAGTAAGTACGTATAACTATACTTTTAGAATTCAAAATGGAAAATTTTTGAATGCCGGGCAAAAGGAATATGAAAAGGTGGCTATGCCTAAATCTGCCAGCTTTTGGCAGCAGGACCATCCAGCATTATACGCTTCTTTAAATCCTGTCAATTTGCAAACAACTCAATTTGAAGGATTACCAAACAATTTAGAAAGAGATAATAGTGCTTTTTCAGAGGAGGATCAAGTGTTTTTAGATGATGTAATTGTTGATGGAAGTTTGTGTGTTGGACAGGATTGTGTAAATGGGGAAAATTTTGGATTTGATACCCAACGTATCAAAGAAAATAATCTTCGCATCCATTTTGATGATACAAGTGCATCTGCCAGTTTCCCAGCAAATGATTGGCGCATAAGTATAAATGATTCTTCTAATGGTGGATCAAGCTATTTCGCCATAGAGGATGCTACGGCAGGTACTACTCCTTTTAGAGTTTTAGCAGGAGCAGGAAATAATGCGCTTTATGTTAGCAATTCAGGAGGTAATGTTGGAATGGGAACTGCTTCTCCAGTAGTAGAGCTTCATGTGACCGACGGAGATTCTCCAACCATGCGATTAGAGCAAAATGGTGCTAGTGGTTGGACGCCACAGACTTGGGATATTGCTGGGAATGAAACCAACTTTTTTGTGAGAGATGTTACTAATGGTTCTAAGCTGCCCTTTAAGATTAAGCCGGGAGCACCGGATAATTCGCTATATGTGGATGCAGAAGGAGACATAGGATTGGGAACAGCCAACCCAGGAAATAATGCTTTACAAGTGGAAAGTGGAGATGTATACATTAAGAATGGTCTAATGGGAATAGGGGTAGCTCCTACGACAGGATTTGCTTTGAATGTTGCAGGAATACAAAATCTTAATGGTGGTCTTATTCAGAAAGGTGATCAGACCGTCACTATGAACTTTGGTAGTAGTTATTTGAATAGTGATAATTCCATCTTAATGAGAATGGATGGTATGGGTAAGAAAGTTGGAATTGGCACATTTGCTCCTACGCACGAGTTGACAGTTTGTGGAACAATTGGTACCACAGCAGCAACAGTAAGCACAAGTATAACCTGTTCTTCGGATTTTCGGTTAAAGAAAAATATTGAAACATTGAATGGTTCATTAGAAAAATTAATGAAATTAAGAGGTGTTTCTTTTAATTGGAAAACAACTGAATTTCCCGACAGAGGATTCAATGAAGAAAATCAACTAGGGTTTATCGCACAAGAGGTTCAAACACTTTTTCCTGAATTAGTTATAACCAATGTAGATGGTTATATGGCAGTAGATTATTCTAAAATAACTCCTGTTTTAGTTCAGGCAATAAAGGAACAACAACAAATCATTGATCAGCAGCAAAAGGAGATTGATGAATTGAGTGAATTAAAGGCTCAAGTTGCTTCCTTGGCTCAAATGGTTTCAGAGTTGAATAAAGAAACTATCGAAGCGGAAGAAAGAATAGGAGAAAAGAAATAGCATCTTTTTATTAATCGACTAACATAAAAAAATATAAAATGAAAAATATAAAATTATTGACTGTGCTTATTTGTATTTTAAGTACTGCTCAATTTTCATTCGCACAAGACGCTTTAAACAATGGACGATTGTCTGCTGATAAACCAGTGGATACACCAACTGAAATTGCACCAGCCACTACTAACGGAGACGTGGCTCAAACTGGGGTATATCCAATAGATTTTGATTACAATAACCCTTCTGCTCAAACGAACCAAGATGAGCAGACCGATAATACTTATCCTTTAGAGCTGGATATTATTAGAGACGAAATTCAAGCAAGCACCAATCCAGCAATCATTGCCGAAAGAGTAAATGAATTAAATGAGATGATTGGTGATTTGCGCAGGCTAACAGAAGAGCTTCGTTTGGAAAATAAAATCATTCGAGAAAGCCTTAGTAATTGCTGTTCAAACAGTGAGTTAGGATTGACAGCTAACGATGCATATTTGCTACAAAATGCGCCTAACCCTTTTAATGGTTCTGCTCAAATAGACTACTTCGTACCAGATGGTTTGTCTAATGTAGAAATTCAAATTTGCGATTTTAAAGGATCTATTTTAAAATCCTTCCAAGTAGAAGATGCTGGATATGGAAAGTTGAATGTGGATGGAGAAGGATTGGACCAGGGGTCTTTTGTTTACATGATTGTTGTAGAGGGAGAGGTGATTGATTCCAAAGTAATGATGATTACCAAATAAAGAAATATCATGGAGATTGGCAATAGGTCAATCTCCTTTTTTAAGCGTTTCAAATTATGAAATTTATTAGTCTCCTTTTTGGTTTGGCGCTAATCTTAAATGTTGCACAAGCGCAAGTGTTCATTGATGAAGCCGCAACTATGGGTATCTCTCATAGTCAAGAACCTCGTGGGCTAATGGGAGGTGGAGTTGCGTTTTTTGATATGGACAATGATGGGGATGATGATATTTATTTAACTGGAGGTTATAACGGCGATTCCGTTTATCGAAATGAAGGCAATGGTAATTTTACAAATATTACTGCCTCGTTAAATCTTACCACCACTATTCAAAATTATACAACAGGAGTAGCCACCGGTGATATTGACAACGACGGTAACCGAGATATTTTCGTTACAACTTGGGCGGACAATTCTGATATAATCACCAATTGCATTTTATACCTTAATAATGGAAACGGTAGCTTTTCTGATATTAGTAGCCAGGCTGGCATTACGCACAATGCTTTTAGCATTGGTGCTAATTTCCTTGATTATAATAGAGACGGGTTCTTGGATATCTATGTGATCAATCATGTCGAACAACCAGCCTTTCTTTATGATGATTATGGAGCGATTGTGGGCTTTGACCACGACTGCTACCCAAATTTTTTGTACAAAAATAATGGGGACAATACTTTTACTGAAGTGGCTAATGAGCTTGGAACTGATAGTGATGGATGTGGGTTAGCCTCAATTCCTTCGGACTTTGATTTTGATGGTGACCTGGATATTATGATTGCCAACGATTTTGGTCCCTTTTTAACGCCTAATGAATTATTTGAAAATAATTATCCTCAAGATAATTTTACGGAGATAGCTTCTAGCGCAGGTGCTGCCATTCCCATGTACGGAATGGGTATCGCCGCCGGAGATTACGATCACGATCAGGATCTTGATTATTATATCACTAATCTAGGTGCGAATGTTTTACTTGAAAATGATGCTGGTTCTTTTCAAGATGTTGCCGCAAGCGCTCAAGTGGAAAACACTTTAGCTAATGGTTCAGATTTTTCTACGGGATGGGGTACCGCATTTTTAGATGTGAACAACGATTCTTGGGAAGACCTATATGTGGCCAATGGCCGTATTCCGTCCTTACCTTCTTTGCCAACCGCTTTTGATGATCCTAATAAATTATATTTAAACAATGGTGATAAAACCTTCACCGATATTTCTGTGGATGCAGCTGTCGCTACGGGAGACTATTGCAGAGGAATGGCCTATTCCGATTTTGATCAAGATGGAGACCTAGACATTTTTGTTGTTTCCTTAAATGAACTGGGTGGCACTTCCAAATTTTATGTCAACCAAAGTGATAATGACAATCACTTTATTCAATTTAATTTAGTTGGAACAGAATCTAATAGAGATGGCTACGGTTCCAAAGTTTGGGTCTACGCCGAAAACCAGACTTTTGTAAAGGAACTTTATGGAGGTGGTGCTAGCCATGTATCTCAACATACAAGTGTGATGCATTTTGGATTGGGATCAATAGAGACTGTTGATAGCGTGAAAGTAGAGTGGACTAATGGTCAGGTGGATCTTATTGGACCCTTGGCAATTGATGAACTTCATGTAATCGAAGAAGGAATAACTTCAGGAATCGAAAATCAAATTGGCAATTCTAATTTTGCTATCAGTGTTTTTCCAAATCCATTTAGAGATCGTATTCAAATTCAAACAAATCGATCTTTCAAAGATTTGATCACAATTGAATTGTACACCTTAACCGGGCTTTTGATTTTAAAAAAAGAAATCCGCCCTTCCGATAATCTATCTTTTTCTCTCTCGCAAGAATTAAGCGCTGGGACTTATTTGTTAAGTATTCAAACAGAACTAGGAAAGCATACTCAAAGAATAATAAAATTATAAAAACAGAAATCAATAACTCCAATAAACTCGTTAATATGAAAAACTTTACAACGCTTGTTTTATTCCTTTTCTTCTTAATGCCGCTAACCGTTGAAGCACAGTTTTGCTGTTGCCCTATATGCCCTGCTCAAATGATATCGGCTCCAACTTGCATCTCGGATATTAATACCAGTTGTGTTTTATCTTGCCTAAATACTTGCGGAATCGCAATTGGAGCATCATCAACGGATGCTTCTTGCACAGGTACGGATTGTGCAATAACTCCTGTTAGTTTAACAACTTTTAATGCGAGGACTTCTTCTGAAATTGTTGAATTACTTTGGGAAACTGAAATGGAACAAGATAACGAAGGATTCGAGGTGCAAAGAATGTCTGGAATTAATTGGACTTGGGAGACGATTGGTTTTGTTTCTGGTGTAGGAACTACCAATAGTGCACAGAATTATTCTTTTGAAGATCGAAACGCCCCTCCGGGGATGAATTACTATAGGCTAAGGCAAGTGGATTTCAATGATGTCTTTAGTATTAGCGAAATAAAGTCTGCTAGCCTTAAAGCTGATGACAGATTTAGCCTTTGGCCTACGTTGGCGAAAGATCAAGTCGTTATTCGATTAAACCAAGAATATAAACGAAGCTCAGAATATGAAATTTTCGTTTTTGATATGATGGGTAGAGTAGTGGAAAAAAATTCTTTTCAAGACGAAGGTGTTGTTTTAGATATTTCGAATTATCAACAAGGAAATTATATCGTAAATATTACTTCAAAAGGAATCACAAACACCTTGAGATTTATGAAAGCGGAATAAAATTATTCCCACCCAAATACCGATTTCCAAATACCGATTAATAAAAATAATAGTCTATTAATTAATTAAAAGTCCTGTTGAAAAACTAGGGCTAATGGCCATTTTGTAAACGAGAACCTCATGAAAACCATCTCTTCAATATTTATTGGAATACTCTTCTGCGTATTGCCTTTTGAAATGCTCGCGCAATGTGGAGCAGGACAAACTTATAACACTTATTGCTACGCACCTAACGAGGTGGATGTAGTAGCCTTTGAGTTTTGTCCAACACCAGGATCAATTGCACAAACCACTTTTCTTTCAGGTAGCGTAGGGCTTGCTTTCCCCTTAAATACGCTGACGGTTTACGAAGGAGCCTCCGGTTCTGGAACTAGTGGCACGGTTTTAATTCCAGCCTCGTCGGGTGATTTGACAGGAACTGTTGTTACAGCTTCTGCTGCGGACCTGTGTCTGATTTTTGTAATTAACAGTAGTCCTGTTTCTATCTCTTGCACCCTCGGAGCAGAATCTCCGATTGAAGCCTGCAGTGAAAGCATACCGGCTACAACCGTAACTTTCACAGCACCCGCTGACCTATGTGAAAATGTTGGAATCCAGACTGGCCTCGGTGGTGGTTCACCCAGCGGTGGAATTTATGCTGGTCCAGGAGTTGTAGACGATGGGACTGGATTAACTTATTCTTTTGACCCTTCTACTGCCGGAGTAGGAACCCATACCTTGACTTATACGTTTAGTGCAAATTCAGCAGCCGACGATATCGAAGTCTTTGCATTGCCCACTGTTACGCTAACTGCCTTGCCTGATTTATGCGTGGATGCAGGAGTACAAATTGGCCTGGGTGGAGGACTTCCTGCGGGCGGAACTTATGCTGGAAATGGCGTAACTGACAACGCAGATGGAACCTACGATTTTAATCCAGCTATTGCAGGAATAGGTATGCATAGGATTACCTATACAGAGCCTAGTATCTGTATGGCTGTCGCTGATTTTATGGTAACCGTTACAGCGGCATGCGGATGTCCGGTTGGAGAAACAAATTATTTCTTCTGTTCTACTGGAGTCCAAACAGACCTAGTTGCTTTTGAAGTTTGCCCAACTGTCGGTCAAGCAGCTGAAGCAACAATAACCTCAGGAACTTTTAATGTCAGCGGAAATACTTTGACGGTTTATGAAGGAACTTCAGGCTCTGGAACTACAGGGACGATTGTATATGGACCTGCTACTGGAGATCTCAATGGAACAGTTTTAACCGGAAGTGGCGCTGATGCCTGTTTGATTTTTGTTACAAATAGCTCATCTGGTCTTGGATGTCAGGATGGTGTGGAAGACCCGCTTTCTGTTTGTGGTAGGGATGTTCCGTCTTCAGTTAGTTTCACAGCCCCGGGAGATCTATGTATCAATTCTGGAGTACAAACTGGATTGAGTGGTGGATTACCAACCGGAGGGGTGTATAGTGGTCCAGGAGTTACAGATGATGGAAATGGAATGTCTTTTAGTTTTGATCCTGCAGCAGCTGGAGTTGGTATTCATACACTAACATACACTTTTGGATCTGCTGCTTCTGATAATGTCGAAGTCTTTGCTATCCCAGTTGTAAACTTTTCAGCTCCCGCTGACTTATGCGTAGATGCAGGAACATTGACAGGTATCGGGGGAGCTTCTCCAACGGGTGGAATCTATAGTGGACCTGGCGTTACAGACGATGGAAACGGATTGACTTATTCTTTCAATCCAGCGATAGCAGGTCTTGGGGTACATACAATTACCTATACAGATGGAATTTGTGCCGAAATGGGCAGTGATGATATTGAAGTATTGGCGGCATGTAGTTGTCCTGTGGGAGAAACTTCATACTTCCATTGTTATGATAATAATGAAACGGACTTAGTGGTATTCGAAGTTTGTCCAACGGCAGGAATGTTTGCTCAGGCGGAGATTATTCAAGGACTTTATGTTGCTCCGGATTTTCTTACAGTCTATCAAGGTGCAAGTGGATCAGGTACAAGTGGAACGATAGTTTATGGTCCCGTCGGTGGCAGTTTGTCAGGAACAATTATTTCCACGGTTGCAGATGAATGTTTGATATTTGTTAGTAATAGTACAATTCTGAGTAGCTGCATAGATGGCATTGGGCTTCCACTTATAGTTTGTGGTTCCAGCAATGCTTCGAATGTAACTTTTACAGCATTACCAGATTTATCAGTTAACGCAGGAATACAAACTGGCCTTTCTGGTGGTTTACCAACTGGTGGCATTTATAGTGGACCAGGTGTTACCGACGACGGAAATGGAATGACTTATACTTTTGATCCTGCTGCGGCGGGAGTTGGTGTACATACATTAACTTATACAACAGGAACAGGTTCTGCCTCAGATGATGTTGAAGTTTTGAATCTTTTGCCTCCTTCTTTCTCTAAGTCTTTTAGTCCATCTTCAATTGGACCAGGAGCTGTTACCACATTGACTTTCACAATCAATAACACTAGTTCTGGAACACCGGTTTCAAATATCAATTTTACAGATAATTTACCGGCTGGCATGACCGTGGCTGATCCCCCAGCGATCACTCAAAATTGTTTTTCAGGAACTGTTACAGCGGTGCCTGGAGCAAATTCGATAACCTTTTCGAATGGAGAGTTAACTGGAAATGGAGTTTGTACTATCAGTGTAAATGTCACAACAAGTGCATCAGGAACAAGTACTAATACTACTGGAGAACTAACTTCTTCTTCAGGTAATAGTGGTACGGCCTCGGCTAACTTGACTTTACAAAATCAATGTCCAATTTTTACCAAAAGTTTTAGCCCTTCAACAATAAACATTGGTGAGCGAAGTACCCTTACTTTTACCATTGACAATACAGCAGGAGCAAGTAATTTAATAGGTGCTGCTTTCATGGATAATTTACCTTCAGGAATGACCATTGCCAGTCCTGCAAATCTTGTTACCAGTTGTGGGGGACTAACTATTACAGCTGAGCCTGGTACTAGTTTAATTAATGTTTTTTCAAATTTTACCCAAACCGTCGCTGCTGGGGAAAGCTGTACCATTAGCCTTGATGTGATAGGAGAATCCAGTGGATCATTAGTTAATGTTACGGAAAACTTCAGTATTCGAAACCAAAATTTCCTACTATTCAATTGTGGTTTTGCAACTGCAGAATTAGAGGTTTTACAACCAACTGAAATTTTTATTCAAAAAGCATTTAGTCCTAATGCAATAGCACCAGGAGGAACAACCGATCTGGTATTTACACTGACCAATTTAAACAGGGACTTCCCTGCAACAAATGTTGCATTCACGGACGACCTTACTGCAGTGCTAGCAGGTTTGACTGCCACTACAACACCTTTAAATGATGTTTGTGGGACTGGTTCTCAGTTGTCCGGAACTACCATAATTAATTTCACCGGGGGAACAATTCCTGCAAATAGTTCTTGTATGATAACCGTTCCGCTTCAAGTTCCAGCTGGGGCAAGTGCTGGAACCTATACGAATATTACCGGAGCGATTTCCGCTGACATTAATGGAAGCACAGTGACTGGTAACACTGCCGTGAGCCATCTTCAAGTTGCAGATATTCCAACTTTCACTAAAACTTTCTTGAATGATCCTATTCCTGCAGGAGGCACCTCTACGGTTGAATTTACAATAACAAACACCAGTGCGACATCAGCATTGACAGATATTAACTTTATAGATAATATTGCTGCCTTCGTTTCTGGAGCAACAATAAGCAATTTACCTGCAGCTGGTTCCTGTGGTCCCAGTTCTTTATTCTTTACATCTACATCAGTAGGTGATCTTATTTTCCAAATGACAGGGGGAAATATAGCCCCTGGAGCATCGTGCACATTTAGCATTGATATCACTATTCCCAATGGTAATCCCGCAGGTAGCTATACCAATACAACTTCATTTTTAAATGGTTTAATAGATGGTAATCCCGTTTCAGCTAGCCCTGCTTCTGACGACCTCACGGTATTAGCTGTTCCCGAATTATCAAAGTCCTTTTTAAATGATCCCGTAAATGCAGGTGATATTGTCAATTTAGAATTTACAATAACTTACGATGAATTTGCAACTGGAGATGCGACAAATATTTCTTTTACAGATGATTTGAATGCGGTCATCCCTGGTTTAGCGGCTGTTGGTTTGCCCTTGTCTTTTTGTGGTGGTGCTATAAGTGGAACAAACAATCTGACTTTCAGTGGAGGAACCCTTATCCCCGGAGAGATTTGTACTTTTTCTGTTCCAGTTCAAGTTCCTGTGGGAATAGTTCCCGGAAGCTATACAAATACGACGAGTGCTTTAACAGCAACAGTTGGAGGACTCACTGCAACTGGAAATGTAGCAACGGATGATCTGGAAATTGGAGGCTTTAATTTTACAAAGGAATTTATACCTGCAACAGTTGTCCCTGGGGCATTGACAACCCTTAGATTTACTTTTGAAAATACCTCAACTTTTGATGCGACCAATATTTTTTTTACTGATAATTTAACTGCTGTACTGCCAGGTTTAGTAGCTGAGGGACCCTTGCCATCAGGGGTTTCGGCTTGTGGGGCAACAACAGTTTCAGGAACCAATTTATTTATCTATTCCGGAGGTGCTGTACCTGCTGGAACTACTTGTTTTTTTGACATTCCAGTCAAAGTGCCTGCTGCCGCGACCAATGGCAATTTTACGAATACCACCTCTAGTTTACAGACCACAATAGGTGGAGTGACCAAAGTGTATGACCCAGCAATCGATGACCTGAATGTTGTAACCCTAGGTTTTGAAAAGACCATGACAGGTCCAGTCGTACCGGGAGAAACTACTACGATAACTTTTACAATTACAAATAATGATGCAGTAAATAGCATTACCGGTATTACTTTCACCGATGATTTAAATGCTTTTATTCCAGGGATGATAGCAACTGCTTTACCGTCTAACGGTTCTTGCGGAGTAACATCAACTATTACAGGAACTTCTCTAATCACTTTTACAGGTGGAATATTAGCTCCTGGTGAAAGCTGCTCTTTTGATGTGTCCGCATTAGTTCCTTGTGGAACAGTTGCTGGGAATTATACTAATACAACTAGTGACATAAGTGGAGAAGGTGGTGCTGGTGGTTTTGAGGATATTATTGAAAACCCTGCAACGGCTGATTTGGTTGTTTCGAGTAGCGGTGCTGCTACTAGCTTTATTGCACCAGCAGATTTATGTTTGAATGGAGGTGTACAAAACAACCTTAGTGGCGGAACACCTACAGCTGGTGTATATGGTGGGCCTGGCGTAACAGACGATGGCAATGGCATGACCTACGATTTTGATCCGGCTGCTGCTGGTGTGGGAACACACAGTCTAACCTACACCACCACCAGTTCGGCAGGATGCATAAGTGTAGCCTCAGATGATGTAGAAGTTTTTGCTTCTCCAACTGCGGCTTTTGTCGCTCCCGCCGACTTATGCTTGAATGTAGGAGTACAAGCTGGCCTCGGAGGAGGAATGCCAACAGGCGGTGTTTACAGCGGACCTGGAGTAGTTGATGATGGCAATGGAATGACTTACAGTTTTAACCCTGCTAGTGCAGGAATTGGAATACATACCATAACTTATACAGTAGGTATAGCTGGATGCTCTGATTCTGCCATGGATGATATCGAAGTTTTTGCTATCCCTGCTACACCAACATTTAATATTCCAGTTGGACAAGATGAGTATTGTGTAGATGATAGTAATCCCCTAATCAGCGTAGCGGCAATGCCATTTGGTGGGGTGTTCAGTGGCCCTGGTGTTCAAGATATTCCAGGCGGAATTAGCTTTATTTTCAACCCATCAATAGCCGGCGTCGGTACACATATCATTACCTACACACTTACAAATGTCAATGGCTGTAGCGCTACGGCTACTGATCAAATAATCGTTAATGCTTTGCCGGTTGTAATGTTTACAGCACCTGCAGATTTATGTTTAAACGATGGTGTTCAAACTGGATTGGGAGGGGGAACTCCATCTCAAGGAACAGCTGCAGGAGACATGGGAGTTTATAGTGGACTCGGAGTTACTGATGATGGAAATGGGATGACTTATTCCTTTGATCCGGCAACTGCTGGAGTTGGAACGCATACTTTGACCTATACTTATACGGATGAAAATAGTTGTTCAGCAAGTGCTTCGGATGATATTGAAGTGTTCGCGCTACCAACGGTACAATTTACAGCACCCACTGATCTTTGTATTGATGCAGGTGTTCAGTCTGGATTAGGAGGTGGAACACCAAGTGGTGGTGTGTATTCTGGTCCGGGAGTATTAGATGATGGAAATGGAATGACCTATTCCTTTAATCCGGCTGCAGCAACATCTGGAACTCATTCGATCACCTATTCAGTAGGTGTTGCTGGATGCACAGATGCAGCATCAGATGATATTGAAGTTTTTGATTTACCCACTGTTACTTTGAATATTCCGGACACCGAAGATGAATATTGTTTAAATGATGCTACCGTTGCAATAAATCTGGCAGGTAGTCCAACCTCTACGCCAGGAACTTATAGTTACACTGGCCCCGGAGTAACTGATCTTCTAAATGGTGGAATCAGTTTTACATTTAATCCAACTATGGCCGGTGTGGGAACACATATCGTATCATTTACTTTTACAGATGTAAATGGCTGTAGCAATACAGCTACAGATCAAATAGTCGTTAATGCTATCCCAAGTCTTACCATAAGTGCAACAAATTCAATATGTACGGCAAATAATGGAACGGCTTCGGCTTCTGCCAG